>WBUW01000369.1 GCA_008933495.1 Pseudorhodoplanes sp. | reverse complement strand
GCCATGTCGGCTCCTCGATGTCCCTGATCGAAATTCTGCGCGTCCTCTACGACGATATCCTGCGGTTCGATCCCAAGCGTCCGGACTGGCCGGAGCGCGACCGCTGCGTTCTCAGCAAGGGCCACGGCTGCCTTGCCCTCTATGCCCTGCTGGCGGACAAGGGCTTCTTTCCGGTCTCCGAGCTCGACCGGTTCTGCCGGTTTGACAGTATCCTGGGCGGGCATCCCGAATACGGCAAGGTGCCGGGCGTCGAAGCCTCCACCGGTGCGCTGGGGCACGGCCTGTCGATCGGCGTCGGGATGGCTTTGGCGGCCCGCATGCAGAAGCGCGACAGCCGCGTGTTCGTCGTCATGGGTGACGGTGAGATCAACGAAGGCTCGGTCTGGGAGGCGGCGCTCGCCGCCGGCAAGCACCGGCTGTCGAACCTGTGTGCGGTCGTCGATTACAACAAGATCCAGTCGGCCGGTCCGACCGCCGAAATTCAGGATCTTGAACCGCTCCTCGACAAGTGGACGAGCTTCGGCTTTGCGGCCGTCGACGTCGACGGACACGATGTCGGGGCGCTGCGCGACCTGTTCCGGCGCATGCCGCTCGATCCGGGGCGACCCTCGGCCGTCATCTGCCACACCGTCAAGGGCAAGGGCATTCCGTTCGCCGAGGGCGATCCGAAATGGCATCACCAGTCCAATTTCGAGCCCGAGGTGCTTGAGAGCCTCAAGCGCGCGGTCGGGGGGCAGCTTTGAGAAAGACTTGCCTCGACATGGTCCACACGCTCGCCAAGGCGGACCCGCGTGTGGTGTTCATCGGCTCCGACCTCAGCCCCGGCCTGCTCGGCAAGATGAAGGCCGAGATGCCCGAGCGCTACTATATGGAAGGGGTGACCGAAGCCAACGTCATCGGCATGGCCGCCGGCATGGCGATGGAAGGCTTCATCCCTTACGTCAACACGATCGCGACCTTCATCACGCGCCGCTGCTACGAGCAGGTGGCGCTGGATTTGTGCCTGCACGATCTGCCGGTCCGCCTGATCGGCAATGGCGGCGGCCTCGTCTATGCGCCGCTCGGGCCGACCCATCTCGCCGTCGAAGACATCGCCATCATGCGCGCGCTGCCGAACATGACGGTGACCGCCGCCGCCGACGCCCCGGAAATGGTCCGCCTGATGCAGGCGACGCTCGGCTGGCCGCATCCCGTTTACATCCGCCTCGGCAAGGGCGGCGATCCGGTCGTCAGCAAGGAAGAGAACGGCTTTGCCATCGGCAAGGCGATCGTGATGCGTCCGGCGTCCGGTCGCGATCGCGTGTTGCTCGTCGCCTGCGGGGTGATGACCGGCCGCGCGCTGAAGGCCGCCGACATTCTCGCCAAGCAGGGCATTGCCGCCGAAGTGATCCATGTGCATACGATCAAGCCGCTTGACGGCAAGCTGATCGCCGAACGCGCGCGTGAGGCGCGCTCGGTGTTCACGATCGAGGAGCATACGGTGATCGGCGGCCTCGGCAGCGCCGTGCTCGACCTTCTGGCCGAGGAACTCGGGCCGAACATGCCGTTCGTCAAGAAACTCGGCCTGCCGGACCAGTTTGCGAAAAACTACGGCAGCCAGGACGACCTGCTGGAGCAGGCCGGGTTGCAGCCGCCGCAAATCGCCGCGCAGGTCGAGCGAACTCTTCTCAAGGCGCGCGTCGCTTAACGCGCAGCGCGACGGCGTGACGCGCATCACGACATGGAAGGTGAGATGGGCAGGCTCCTCAATATTGTGACCCCGCTGCACAAGATGACCAAGCGGGACTATCTGGCGCGCATGGTGGACGACAAGGTCCATTGCATGCTCAAGGCCAAGGAATACGAATTCGATTACTGGGACGGCGACCGCCGCTACGGCTATGGCGGCTATCGCTATATTCCCGGGCGCTGGAAGCCGGTGGCGCAGGCGCTGATCGACATCTACGGCCTCAGGGACGGCGACAGGATTCTCGATGTCGGCTGCGGCAAGGCGCATCTGTTGTATGAGCTCAAGCTCCTGCTGCCGAACGCGCAGATCGCCGGCTTCGACATTTCGCGCCACGGACTTGCCGATGCCAAGGAGGAGGTGCGGCCCTATCTGTTCCGCTACCGCGCGCAGGACCGCTATCCTTACGGCGACAAGCATTTCGATCTGGTGATTTCACTCGGCTGTTTTCACAATCTGCGGCTGTTCGAGCTGCAGACCGCACTCGCCGAGGTCGAGCGCGTCGGCAAGAACAAGTACGTGATGGTGGAGAGCTATCGCAACGAGCAGGAGCAGTTCAATCTGCAATGCTGGGCGCTCACCGCGGAAGCATTCCTCGACACCGCCGAATGGATCTGGCTCTACAATTATTTCGGCTATACCGGCGATTATGAATTCATCTATTTCGAGTGAGCCGACATGGACGTGAAGACCGCCAAGGCCGCGATCCTGGCCGAGTCGCGCAAACCGCTGATCGTCGATGAGTTCGAATTGCCCGACCGGCTCGATGTCGGCCAGGTGCTGGTCAAGGTGCTCTACAGCACGATCTGCGGCGCGCAGATCAACGAGATCGATGCGGTCAAGGGGCCGGACAGGTTCCTGCCGCATCTGCTCGGCCACGAGGCCTCGGCGATCGTGATCGAGACCGGCCCGGGCGTGACGACGGTGGCTGCCGGCGATACGGTCGTCATGCACTGGCGGCCAAGCGCCGGCATCCAGAGCCCGACGCCGTCCTACCGCTGGCGCGGCCGGAAGCTCAATGCCGGCTGGGTGACGACGTTCAATGATTACGCGATCGTCTCCGAGAACCGGCTGACGAGAATTGCCGCCGATTACGATCTGAAGGTGGCGCCGCTCTTGGGCTGCGCGGTGACCACCGCGGTCGGGGTGATCAACAACGACGCCAAGGTGAAGATCGGCGAGTCGGTGGTCGTGTTCGGCGCCGGCGGCGTCGGCCTCAATGTGGTGCAGTTCGCCAGGCTCGTGGGCGCGCACCCCATCGTCGCCGTCGATCTGCTCGACAGCAAGCTCGACATGGCGATGAAGCTCGGCGCGACGCACCGGATCAACGCCGGGCAGGCCGCGAATCTCGAAGCCGATCTGCGCGCCATCGTGGGCGACAAGGGGGCGGACAAGGTCATCGAGACCACCGGCGCCAAGGCGGTCATCGAAATGGCCTATAACCTGACGCATCCCGACGGGACCTGCGTGCTGGTGGGCGTGCCGACCGAGAAGGTGACGATCTACACCTTGCCGATTCACTTCAACAAGGTGCTCACCGGCTCGCACGGCGGCAATTGCGTGCCTGATGTCGACATTCCCCGCATCGTCAAGCTCAACCAGGCCGGACGCGTGTCTTTCGACGGCATCATCACGCACGAGTTTCCGCTCGACAGCATCAACGATGCGCTCGCCGTGATGCGCAGCGGCGCCGGCGGCCGCATTCTGCTCAAGATTGCCGGCGACTGATCAGCCCGCGATCAGCCTGCGGATCGAGCGCGGACTGTCGGCGAACATCGAGTGGAATTGGCCGCCGCGCGCGACGAATTCGGCGTTGTTGGCGATCACCTTGTCCTCGCTCTGCGGTGCGAGCCCGAACAGGCAATGGCCGATATCGCCGTCGAGCAGGCGGCTGCGCGGTGTGATCGGCAGATTGCAGCCGGGCAGGAACAGGCCCTGTTTCTGCGGGGTGTCGTCGATGACGCAGGCGAAATAGCCGGCGAGGCCGTGAAAATTGATGAACGCCGCGGTCAGGTGTTCGACGCATTCACTGCCGACGGCAAGCGCCTCGTCGCCTATGGCGCCGGACACCTGACCGC
>WBUW01000368.1 GCA_008933495.1 Pseudorhodoplanes sp. | reverse complement strand
GTATCAGGCCCTGCGCGGCAGGCCCTGCGTCACCAAGGACGGCCAGCCGGTCGCCCTGATGATCAATGCCGGGCTGCTGATCGATCTGCCGCACATCGAGGAGACGGGCGCGGCCGGAATCGGCCTGTTCCGCACCGAACTGCAATTCATGGTGGCGCCGTCGATGCCCCGCATCGCCGAGCAACTGGCGCTCTACCGCGCCGTGCTCGATGCCGCCGGCAAAAAGCCCGTCACCTTCCGCACGCTCGATATCGGCGGCGACAAGGTGCTGCCCTATATGCGCGCCTTCGAGGAGGAAAACCCGGCGCTCGGATGGCGCGCAATCCGGCTCGGGCTCGACCGGCCCGGCCTGATGCGCAGCCAGATTCGCGCGCTCTTGCGCGCGGCGACCGGTCGCGCGCTGCGTATCATGTTTCCGATGGTCGCGGTCGTCGACGAGTTCGACCAGGGCAAAGCCATGGTCGAGAACGAACTCACCCATTTGCGGCGCCACGGACACGGCTTGCCGGAACGGGTGGAGGTCGGCGCCATGGTCGAGGTGCCCTCGCTCCTGTTCCAGCTCGACGAATTGCTGCCGCGCGTTGATTTCCTTTCGGTCGGCTCCAACGACCTCGTGCAATTTCTCTATGCCATCGATCGCGGCAATACCCGCGTGGCCGGCCGGTTCGACCCGATTTCCGCGCCGGCCCTGCGCGTGTTCCGCGAAATCGTCGACAAGGGCAAGGAGCACAATAAGCCGGTGACGCTGTGCGGCGAGCTGGCATCGAAGCCGATCGGCGCGCTTGCGCTCGTCGCATTGGGCTACCGCTCGCTCTCGCTGACGCCATCCGCTGTCGGCCCGGTCAAGGCTATGCTGCTCGATCTCGACGCCGCGAAAGCCGAGGCATTGCTGCGCCCGCTGATCGACAACAACCGCGCTTCGGCCCCGATCCGCAAGCACCTGGAAGACTTCGCTGCAGCCGAAGGCCTGCAACTTTGACCGCTGCCGTGCTGCCGAACGACAAACTCGACGCGCTGATGTCGCGCCATGCCGAGCTCGAGGCCGCGCTCGCCGGGCAGCTCGCTCCCGAACACTTCGTGCGCTTGTCGCGCGAACTGGCCGAGCTTGGCCCGATCGTGGATACGGTGAAACGATTTCGGGCCATTGAGAAGGAACTCTTCGATCTCGATACGCTGATTGCGGACCCGGCAACCGATGCTGAAATGCGCCGGATCGCCGAGGCCGAGAAGCCGGTCATCGAGGCCAATCGCGTGACGCTCGAGCGCGAAATCCGCCTGCACCTCATCCCGAAGGATGCAATGGATGAACGCAACGTCATCCTCGAAATCCGCGCCGGCACCGGCGGCGACGAGGCGGCGCTGTTCGCGGGCGTGCTGTTTCGCATGTACGAGCGCTATGCCACGCGCCAGGGCTGGACCGTCGAGGTAATTTCCGAAAGTCCCGGCGCAGTCGGTGGATTCAAGGAAATTATCGCCGAAATTCGCGGGCGCGGCGCGTTTGCCAGGCTGAAATTCGAATCCGGCGTACACCGTGTGCAACGCGTGCCGGAGACGGAGGCCTCGGGCCGCATCCACACCTCGGCCGCGACGGTTGCGGTGCTTCCGGAGGTGGAGGACGTCGATATCACGATCCGCGACGAAGAACTGAAAATCGACACCATGCGCTCGGGCGGCGCCGGCGGCCAGCACGTCAACAAGACCGAGTCGGCCATTCGCGTGACCCACCTGCCGACCGGCATTGCCATCGTCGTCCAGGAGGAACGCTCGCAGCATCGCAACAAAGCCAAGGCGCTGGCGCTGTTGCGTGCCCGCCTTTACGAGCAGCGGCGCGAGAAGCGCGACAGCGAACGGGCGGCCGAGCGCCGTGTCCAGGTCGGCAGCGGCGACCGCTCCGAGCGCATCCGCACCTATAATTTCCCGCAGGGCCGCGTGACCGACCACCGCATCAATCTCACTCTGTACAAGCTGCCGCAGGTCATCGAAGGCGAAGCGCTGGGCGAACTGATCGAGACGCTGGTTACCGAGAATCAGGCCGCGTTGCTTGCCGCACAATCGGATGCGCGATGACCATGCACGCGCCGATCGCAGCGGGAACGACCGTCGCGCAGGCCCGCCGCGCTCTTGCAGCGCTGTTTCGCAGCCACCATATCGAGGCGGCGGACGCCGATGCGCGCATCCTGGTCGGCCATGCGCTTGGTTTTGGCGCGGCACAGCTCGCCGCCAGCCCGGAACGCATCCTCAGCCGTGCGGAGGCAGAACGCCTGTCGGCTTTTATGACCCGCCGTCTGCAGCATGAGCCGGTGGCGCGGATCGTGGGCGAGAAGGAATTCTGGGGCTTACCGCTGCGGGTCTCCGCGCGGACACTCGTTCCGCGCCCGGAGACCGAGACCGTGGTCGAGGCGGCACTCGAAGCGCTCCCCGGCCGCCGCGATGCCGACATGCGGGTCGCCGATCTGGGAACCGGCACCGGCGCGCTGTTGCTTGCGCTGCTGCACGAACTTCGGCGTGCGCGCGGGGTCGCGACTGATCTGAGTCATGAGGCGCTTGCAACGGCGCGCGGCAATGCGGCGCGGCTCGGCCTTGCGGAGCGGGCGCATTTTGTGTGCTGCAACTTCGGCGAGTCACTGGCCGGCGGCTTCGATCTGGTGGTTTCAAATCCACCCTATGTCGCAAGCGCGGAGATCGACGCGCTCGAACGCGAGGTGCGGAACTACGATCCGCGCCTGGCGCTCGACGGGGGCCGCGACGGATGCGATGCCTATCGGGCCATCGCGGCCGACGCCCGGCGCCTGCTCGCGCCCGGCGGAACGCTGATCGTCGAACTGGGGGCCGGGCAGGAAACGCCGGTTCGCGCCATCATGGCGGCCCAGGGGTTAACGGCGGTGGCGGGCAGGCGCGACCTTATGGGCCATGCGCGCGCCCTCGTTCTGCGCGCATTGCCATGAAGTGGGCGCATTGGGGGTCACAAAAATATCGCTTGGATTATTGGGCAAGACCGACTAGCTTCTGGCCGAAATCGACCCGAAGGGCGCGCCGTGAGGAAGACCCGGAGCATGGCTCCGCGAGGCACCGGCGCAGGAAAGGCGAAAGCCGGACCGGACGCAGCATCGGACTGATTAAGTCAAACGAGAACAGGCCGAAGACATATCGGATTGCCGAAATCTGATCGGAGGACTTCACCGGCTGAGCCAACCCTGCCACCGGGCGGGTTGCAATGATCGGCAAATGGCGAAGCGCGGGCGCATGGATGAGCGCCCGGGGGAAATCTAGGCAAGCAATGTAACGCGGTAACCCGCACGTCGTACTGCAAATCGGCCCTCCTCGACCGACGGGGAAGTCCGAACCAGAACGGTGTTGTCGGGCAGAAAATGAAAGTGCAAATCCGGCGGACGAATACCGCCATCAATGGGGATTGGCTAGAAGGCAAGCTATGAGAAACGGACAAAGCAAGCATCATCGCATGCGCGGGCGCAATCGCGGCAGCAAGAGTCACAATCCGCTGACGCGCGTTTACGAATCGAACGGCCCCGATGTGAAGATTCGCGGTACCGCCAATCACATCGCTGAAAAATACATTCAGCTCGCGCGCGATGCGACCGCTTCCGGCGATCCGGTCGCGGCCGAAAACTACTACCAGCATGCGGAACATTATTTCCGGCTGATTGCCGCCGCACAGGAGCAGTTCCGCCAGAGCCAGCCCTTCCAGCAGCAACAGCCGCGGCTGGACGGCGACGATGCGTTCGAAGGCGACGACGAGGGCATGATGCAGCCGCCGACCGGTGGCGGGGAACCGCACTATACGCAGCGCGAGCA
>WBUW01000367.1 GCA_008933495.1 Pseudorhodoplanes sp. | reverse complement strand
CTCTGGCGGTGCTCGCCGCCGCTTCGCTTGCGGGCGCCGACCTTGCGCTGTCGGCGCTGGCGCTCGCCGATCTCAAGCCGGCGGGCGGGCGCGGCACGCGCAAGCCGCTCGCACTGCCGGGCGGCGAGGCGCTGCTGATCGATGAAAGCTACAACGCCAACCCGCTCTCGATGCGCGCGGCGCTGGCGCTGCTCGGGCAGGCCGAAATCAGCGGGCGCGGACGGCGTATCGCGGTCCTCGGCGACATGCTGGAACTCGGGGCAAGATCGAAGGCGCTGCATGCCGAACTGGCGGAGCCGGTTGTGGAAAACGAAGTCGATCTCGTATTTTGCGCCGGGCCCCACATGCGGGCGCTGTGGGATGCCCTTCCCTCCGAGCGCCGCGGCGGCTATGCCGAGGGCGCGAAGGCGCTCGAGCCGCAGCTGCTCGACGCGGTTCGCCGCGGCGATGCCATCATGGTGAAAGGCTCGAACGGGTCGAAAATGGCGCTGATCGTCAAGGCCCTCGAGCGCCTGTCGGCCCGCCACATCGACGACGCCGGAACGGACGAAAAGGTGCAAGGTTGACGCAATGCTTTATTGGCTGATCGAGTTTGCCGACAAAATCTCCTTTCTCAACGTCTTTCGCTACATCACGTTTCGCACCGGCGGGGCGATGATTACCGCGCTGGTCTTCGTTTTCGTGCTCGGCTCGCCGATCATCGATCTCTTGCGCATGAAACAGGGGCGCGGCCAGCCGATCCGCGACGACGGCCCGCAATCGCACAAGATGACGAAGATCGGCACGCCGACGATGGGCGGCCTGATGATCCTGTCGGCGGTCGCGCTCGCGACCATGCTTTGGGCCAATCCCGCCAATCCTTATGTCTGGCTGGTGCTCGGCGTGACGCTCTCGTTCGGGGCGATCGGCTTCTACGACGACTATCTGAAGGTGACCAAGCAGACTCATGCCGGCTTCTCCGGGAAGCTGCGCATTCTGGCCGAAACGCTGATCGCGATCGCCGCCTGCATCGCCATCGCCAAGCTTGGGCGGCCGGTGTTCGCCACCTCGCTGACCTTTCCGTTCTTCAAGGACCTCGTCGTCAATCTCGGCTGGTTTTTCGTCCTGTTCGGCGCGCTGGTCATTGTCGGCGCCGGCAACGCGGTGAACCTGACCGACGGGCTCGACGGGCTTGCCATCGTGCCGGTCATGATCGCCGCGATGAGCTTCGGCCTGATCGCCTATCTGGCCGGCAACGTCGTGTTCTCCGACTATCTCAATATCCACTATGTCGTCGGCACCGGCGAACTGGCGGTGCTGTGCGGGGCGGTGGTCGGCGCGGGCCTTGGCTTTCTGTGGTTCAACGCGCCGCCGGCCTCCATTTTCATGGGCGATACCGGCTCGCTCGCGCTCGGCGGCATGATCGGCACGATTGCGGTTGCGACCAAGCACGAGATCGCGCTTGCGATCATCGGCGGCCTGTTCGTGCTCGAAGCGGTGTCGGTGATCGTGCAGGTGGCGTCCTTCAAGCTGACCGGCAAGCGCGTGTTCGCGATGGCGCCGATCCATCACCATTTCGAGCAGAAGGGATGGACCGAGCCGCAGATCGTCATCCGGTTCTGGATCATCTCGATCGTGCTGGCGCTCGTGGGCCTGTCGACGCTGAAATTGCGTTAAGACAGTCCTCCGAGGGGCTCGCGCGCCGCAGGATACAAGCGTTACGGTTGCTGTCATGACTCCGGTCACCGTCTTCAAGGGCAAGCGCGCCGCCGTGTTCGGCCTCGGCGGCTCGGGGCTTGCGGCGGCAAAAGCCCTGCTCGCGGGCGGTGCGGAGATCGCGGCCTGGGACGACGGCGAAGGCGCGCGCGCCAAAGCCGCGGCGACGGGCCTGCCGCTGTCCGATCTTCACGGCATCGACTGGCGGGGCATCGACGCGCTCGTGCTCGCTCCCGGGGTGCCGCTCACCCATCCGCAGCCGCACTGGACGGTGCAAGCCGCGCAGGCGCACGGCGTGCCGGTGATCGGCGACGTCGAACTGTTCGCGCGCCAGCGCGCGGCCGAAGCGCCGGAGGCGCCGTTCGTCGCCGTCACCGGAACGAACGGCAAGTCCACCACCACCGCGCTGACCGGGCATATTCTCGCGGCCGCCGGGCGCGACGTGCAGGTCGGCGGCAATCTTGGAACGCCGATCCTGGCGCTCCGGCCGCCGAAAGTCGGGCGCTATCATGTCATCGAGCTGTCGTCCTACCAGATCGACCTGATGCCGACGCTGTCCCCCTCCGTCGGGATCATGCTCAACGTCACGCCCGACCACCTCGACCGGCATGGCACCATGGAGCGCTATGCCGCGATCAAGGCGCGCGTGCCGGCCGGGGCGAAAGCAGCGGTCGTCGGTGTCGACGACGCGTTCGGACAGGACATGGCGCGCGACCTGGCGCCGTCCGGCAAGCGCGTGATCGCGATATCGACGCGCGGCCTCGTCCCGTTCGGCTATGTCGCCGGCCAGAGCCACATCTACCGCGTCGACGGCAAGGATGCCGAGGAGGTCGCCGATCTCGCCGGCATAAATTCGCTGCGCGGGGTGCACAATGCCCAGAACGCCATGGCCGCGTTCGCCGCCTGCGCGGTCCTCGGGCTCGACGACAAGACGATCCGCGCCGGTCTGCGCTCTTTTCCGGGGCTCGCGCATCGCTTAGAGCAGGTGGGGCGCAGCGGGAAGGTGCTGTTCGTCAACGATTCCAAGGCGACCAATGCGGATTCCACCGCGCGCGCGCTCGCTTCGTTCCAGGACATCTACTGGATCGCCGGCGGCAGGCCGAAATCCGGCGGTATTACGAGCCTCGGCGAATATTTCCCGCGCATCCGCAAGGCCTATCTCATCGGCGAGGCGGCGGACGACTTTGCGCGGACGCTTCAAGACAAAGTGGCCTGCGAGATTGTCGGCACGCTGGAGCACGCGATTGCGACCGCAGCAGGCGAGGCCGCGCAATCGCCGGCCGCCGAACCGGTGGTGCTGCTGTCGCCGGCCTGCGCCTCGTTCGACCAGTTCGCGAATTTCGAGGCGCGCGGCGACCGGTTCCGTGAATTGGTCAGGGCGCTGCCGGGACTGGTCCCCTGAAGCGGGATGACCTTTCGAAGAAAAGTCATCCCGCTTTAGCTCCCTGTTTGAGTATGATCTCTTCCGGAAACCGCCTCACACTTTTCGGGATCATGTCCTAACCGTTTACGCCATACTCTTGCGCTTGAAGGAGACGCGTATGCACACTCACTCGCTCGATTCCTGGCAGCACCGGCATGTCTTTCTGGGTGCGGCGCACGCGCGGCACGAGCGCAGGATATGGCTCGTCGTCGTGATCACCACCGTCATGATGTTCGCCGAAATCGCCGCCGGCATGTTGTTCGGATCAATGGCGCTGCTCGCGGACGGCTGGCATATGTCGACCCATGCCGCGGCGCTCTCGATTTCCGCCCTCGCCTATCGCTTTGCGCGCCGGCATGCCGATGATGCACGTTTCTCGTTTGGTACCGGCAAGGTCGGTGAACTTGCCGCCTTTGCAAGCGCCTCGCTGCTGGGACTGATCGCTGTTCTGATCGCCTTTGAGAGCGTGCTGCGCCTGTTCTCGCCGGTTTCGATTCGCTTCGACGAGGCGCTGGCCGTCGCAGCCATCGGTCTGGCCGTCAATGTGGCCAGCGCCTGGCTTCTGTCCGAGGGCGGGCATCATCACGATGGCGACGATGATGAAGCGCACGGTCGTCACGATCACCATCACGGCCATGACAGCAATATCCGCGCCGCCTATCTGCATGTGCTGGCCGACGCGCTGACCTCCATTCTTGC
>WBUW01000366.1 GCA_008933495.1 Pseudorhodoplanes sp. | reverse complement strand
CGCTCGAGCGCGCGATCGCGTTTTGCCAGTCCACGCTCTCCTATGGACGTGCGCAGGAGCAGCCGCCGGACCGCAAGGCAGTCGCGTTCGACGAACTGGTCGGCGAAGTGCGCGAAACCCTGGGCCTTGCCGGCGAAAGCGCGATCGGCTGGATCGCGGCCATCGAGCGCGGGCTGACGGTCGATGCCGACCACGAGCAATTGTTCCGGGTTCTGCTCAACCTGACGCGCAATGCCGCGCAGGCGCTGGAGAGCCGCGCGCCGAACGATCCGGTGCGTGACCAGATCCGCGTGACCGGCCGCCGCGAGGGCGCGGTGGTCGTGATCGAGGTATCCGACACCGGACCCGGGCTGTCGGCCAGGGCGCGTGAACATCTGTTCGAGGCCTTCCAGGGATCGACCCGGCCGGGCGGTGCGGGCCTCGGCCTTGTCATCGCCGCGGAACTGGTGAGGGCGCATGGCGGCGAAATCCGCCTGATCGAGGGCACCCTCGGCGCGACCTTCCGGTTCACAATTCCCGACCGCACGCTTGACCTGCACGCCACGCGCGCGCGCCGGGCGAGCGCCTGAAAAATCTTGCCATCACGCCCCTGCAGGGCTAGCAATGCCGCCGTTGCGTGCCGATTTTCCGCTTCCGGCCGTTTCAAGCGCCCGTAGCTCAGCTGGATAGAGCACCAGACTACGAATCTGGGGGTCAGGAGTTCGAATCTCTTCGGGCGCGCCAACAACTATTTGATTTTTAATCGGAATTTCTGCACGATTTTTGCGCTCTTGACATTGGAATTATTCGGGGCAGCACCGGGGCAACACGCGAATGAAGTCGCCGTCATTGCGGCTCGATTGAGTTCTCGTTCTTGGTTGAGAAGAATCTCCGATAGTACGGGGTGAGCTTTTCCGAAACAGCCGAACGGCTGGGCACTTGTCCTGCCTGCGTGCTCGCGAACCAACTGATCATGTGCTGAATGGCTGCCTCTTTTTTCCGAGGCATCCGTTCGTTTTTGATCAAGTCCGCGACTTCAACGTGAAACGCATCCCATGCAAACATAGGCGGACGGCCTGACGCTTTCCTCGGAAGCGGCCGGATGCTGCCCTCCGCAGGCTCTTTGATGACCACGTAGTTGCCGACGAACTCGGCCCCAACGACCGGCTCGCGCTCGACTGGAAATAGACGCATCAACACTTCGACCGACATCGACACGTCGCAATAGGTGCTGCCATGTGCGGTCACGGCATTCGACAACCAGTCGATTCCCGGCATCGTCCAAAAGTCGCTTGGGATGGCGCTGTCAACCAAGTTGTCGAGGTCGCCGCCGCTAAAAGAAGTTTGATCTTCCACAAAATCGATGATCTCGACTCCATCGGGAAGTCGCTTGCACGTCGCGTCGATTTCTCCGCGACGAAGCCTTAAGAGCAGTTCTGTGGCTGGCAATTCCATTGCGGCCCTGACGAGGGTCAGCCACTGCCTGACTGCTTCAGATTCCTCCATGCCCTTCGAAATGTGATACTCTCGAGCGTCTTTGGGCTTCATCCAGGCGTTCTTGCTCCTGAGTCGCTCCTCTGTAAGATACTGAGCAGTCCTTCGAACGCCTTCCGGAACTGGGGGAATGTTGATTTGCTCGCATTCCCAATCTTGCAGAGTCTCGAACGCGTTTTTCTCCCTGTAGATGTTATGGACCGGCACTCGTTCGGCCCACACCCACAACAGGCCTTCATTGAGCGAGCCATCGAGGCAAGAGGTCAACCGGTTCGAACCAAAAGGCTTCATCAGCCATCGGCACTCTCCCTGTTCCGGAACCCTCGAAATTCCTTTGGTGCTTCAGACGGAAAATCCCAAACGGCAATTTCTGTCCGAACGACAAGCATTTCTGATGCTGTCCAAGAGCTTGGCATTTCTGATCGGGTCTTTCTTTCCAAACCTTAGAACGCGCATCACGGTGGACGCCAGTTCATCCGCGTTCATGGATTTGGATCGAAAGGAATTGCGATGGCAGACCTGCCGAAAGTCGTTACCGCCGAAGTCGCCGCCTGCATCGTCGGCCTGTCCGAAAGCACGCTCGCCAAGCTCAGACTCAACGGCAACGGGCCGGTCTATTGCAAGCTCGGGCGGCGGGTTGTGTATCGTCCGGCCGACCTGGAGCTGTGGCTGCAATCCCGCACCGCGCGCGACACGTCCGACGCCGACGCGCGGTTTCTGAAGGCGTTGATGGTCGCGCATCCCCGTTAATCGATGGGGTCGCGCCACCCAAATCCGAGGCTCGTGAAAATCCACCGCAGCTATTCGGTGGAAGAGATCGCGCGCCTGTTCAAGCTCCACAAGAACACCGTGCGGGCCTGGCTCCGGCAGGGGCTTGAGGCCATCGACGGCCAGCGGCCGACCATAGCCCGTGGCGTAGAGATTCGCCGCTTCTTGACCGACCGCCGGAAGCGGGCGAAGCGGCCCTGCGGTCCCGGCCGCATCTACTGCCTGCCGTGCCGCGCGCCGAAGGTGCCAGCCGGGAACATGGCCGAATGCGTAGCGACCGGCGACGCCACCGGCACGCTCCAGGGCATCTGTCCGGACTGCGAACGGATGATCTATCGCCGGGTCAATCCGCAGAAGATCGGTGCGGTGCGCGGCGATCTGGACGTGACGTTCACACAGGCGGGAGCACGCATAGAAGAGACGACGAAGCCCAACGTGAATTATGGCTCCAGCGAAGGCGACCACCGATGACCAGCTACAACGCCGCGAACGAGCGCATGAAGCGCCAGTACTTCGCCTATCTTGGCGAGGCGCTGGGCCACAGCGACCAGACCATCGACGCGGTGGCGAAGGCGATTGCCCGGTTCGAAGAATATACGGAGTGGCGGGACTTCAAGCGGTTCCATATTGAGCAGGCGAAGGACTTCAAGCTCAGCCTTGCGGACCAGCACGGCCGCCGCAGCGGCGAACCGCTGAGCAAGGCGACGCTCTACGCCACCTTGACCGCCCTGAAACGGTTCTTTCACTGGCTCGCCGGACAGCCCGGTTACAAGTCCCGCATCTCTTATTCGGATGCCGAGTACTTCAACCTTTCGACCAAGGAAACGCGGATCGCCAAGGCGACCCGCCCGGCGCGGGTGCCGACGCTGGAGCAGATTCGGCATGTCATCCGGACCATGCCCGCGACCACCGATATCGAGCGGCGCGACCGCGCCTTGATCGCGTTCACGATCCTGACCGGTGCGCGGGACGGCGCGACGGCCTCATTCAAGCTCCGGCATATCGATATCGAGCAAGGCCAGATCGATCATGACGCCCGCGAGGTGAATTCGAAGTTCTCGAAGTCATTCGTCACCACATTCTTCCCGGTCGGCGACGATATCCGCGCGGTGGTGGCCGAGTGGGTGGCCTATCTGCGGACGGACAAACTCTGGGGGCTGGACGATCCGCTGTTCCCGGCGACCAAGGTGGCGGTGGGCGACAATCTGCGGTTCGGGGCGGCGGGCCTGGACCGCAAGCACTGGAGCAACTCAGGGCCAATCCGGACGATCTTCAGGGAGGCCTTCACGGCGGCGGGCCTGCCGTACTTCAACTCGCACAGCTTCCGGAAGACGCTGGCGCTGCTTGCCGGACAGGAATGCAAAACCCCGGAGCAATATAAGGCCTGGGCGCAAAATCTCGGGCATGAAGACGTGCTGACCACGTTCCGCAGCTACGGCGACGTGAACAGCTATCGGCAAACGGAAATCATGCGGTCATTTGCCAGCCCGGCTCCTAGTACCGCAGGATAGCGAGGCCTGCCGCGCTGGTGCTAAATGAGTCGTCCGCCGCCGGGGCCGGAAAGAGTTGCAAGACGGTTCACG
>WBUW01000365.1 GCA_008933495.1 Pseudorhodoplanes sp. | reverse complement strand
GAGGACGACGGCAAGACGCCGCGGCTCCTGTTCGAGCGGCACATCTTTCACCGCGAATTGCGAAAGCGCGCGCCCGAAAAACTTGCGCGCGCGGTCGAGGTGGGCCTGGCCATCCCGAAATGGAACCGGGCCGTCCAATACAAGGATCAGGGCACCTCGCGCGGGCGCCTGGCAGTGCTCGCCCGCGCCCGCGCCATCGATACCGAATGCGCCAACCGCTCCTGCTCATGGGGCGTCGGCCAGACCATGGGCTTCCTCGCCGAGGAAATGGGCTTTGGCTCCGCCACCGAGATGGTCCATTCCATCACGGACGGCGGCATCGCGGCACAAGTCTCCGCCATGGTGCGCGAGATCAGCAACAAGAAGCTCAAGGACGAATTGAATTCGCACAATTGGGCAGGCTTCGCGCGCATCTATAACGGCCCAGGCTACGCGGCCAACCAATACGACACCAAGATGGCAGCGGCCTATTCCAAATGGGTGGTCAAATTCCCGCCCGAGAACGAGGAACGGGTAGAGGAAGAAAAAATCGACATCATCCCAACGCGCATGGCTGAGCCGCCGAAAACGATGGCGGAGAGCAAGACCGGATGGGCTGCGATCATCGGCACCATCACGGCAGTAGGCACGGCGGTCGGTCAAGCCGTCGATTCGATCAAGCCGTTGCTGTCCGATCCGAAGGTGGTCGTGCTCATCGTTATCATCGCGCTCGCGACCGGGGCCTTCATCTACTGGGACCGCCGCCGCAAGCTTCGCCAGGACTTGGTGTGATGGCGCTGCCTTTCATCGCCGCGCCGATCGCGAGATGGCTTGCGGGCAAGCTTGGCGGACAGATCGTTGGCAGCCTGGTCGAAACCTATAAAGCCAAGCTCGACGCCGCCAACACGAAGGACCGGATCGCGGCCGATCTTGCCGCCAAGGAGATCGAGGCCGAGATCGAGGCGCGAAAGCAGGCGTCCGCCATCATCATCGCCGAGCAGGGTCGATGGTACACAGCCATCATCCGACCGCTGCTCGCACTTCCGATCATCATCTACTTCTGGAAGGTGATCGTCTGGGACAAGGTGTTGGGGCTCGGCAGTACCGATCCGCTCGCCGGCATGATCGCCGATTGGAGCGGTCTCATCCTCACTGCCTATGTCGGCGGTCGCTCGGTCGAGAAGGTCGCACGGATTTTCAGGCGGTGACGCCTTCACCCCGCCGCTGAGCTCGGCCAGTTCGTCTCCACCTTCAGAATACTCACACGCATGACGGTTTTCGCCTTCGCGAAGTGGCGTGTTGGCATCGACTTGACAAGCAAGAACGAGACTTTCCATGAGCGACGACGCGCACGGTGCCAAACAGCCCAAGCCGCTGTTCGATCCCACGATCAATTATGGCCACATCCTCACCGCGGTCAGTTTCATCGTTGCTGGCACGGCCGCATTCTTCGGAATGAAAGTCGAACTGCAAAATCTCGACCAGCGCGTCGCCAAGATCGAGGCCACGCTCCAGCAGCTTGCTAATGTCGTGGTGCAGACTGCGCGACAGGACGAGCGGCTCAATGCCATCGAGCGGCGTGTCGATCGCCTGGAGCAGGCATCTACCCCAAAACATCCTTGACGTTCAAGCGACCGTGTTTGTCCGCAAAGGTCCGCCTTCGGAGACTTTCGGTAAGCACCGGGCGGGCGCGTGTTTGCGCTGCTTTTAATGCAGTCGCCCGATGATTATCAGAATCCCCGACGGGTTTCTCCTCGTTGACGGTCCGCGCTTGCTCGCTTTCTCAACGACCCTTGTTGTGTCGGTGGTCGCATCCGGTGAAGGCCGTGGGGTGAGCGGATGAGCAAAAATGCGTTCTGATAACATGGCGCCTGCCGCTTCCGAGGAAGCCAAGGCAGGCGCCATGGTGGTCGAGGCCGCAGCCCCGGCCGCTCTCATCATGAACGGCCCTGAACGCTTCGGCAGCACACCCGGCAAAACCATGATTTTGCCAGCTCCGGCGGGAAGCGTGCGGGCGACCCGGAAACCGTTATTGTTGTTCCGGTTGTCGGCGGTGTTCCTGTTGCGGTTGGCTGAGCGGAGGTTCCTCGGATTGTTGTTCCAGGACCCGCCGCGCAGGACGCGACGACAAGGGGCCGTTCAGGCCTCGCAGGCGGGATCAAACCACCCGTCTGCGAAGATCGCATGGCGCAAGCGCCAGGTGTTTGCGTGTTCGGCATGCGCGATCCAGGCGCGCACGCGCTGCTCGATTTGCTCCGCTGTAATAACGGCGCCGGCGCGCCAGCGGTCACGCAGGCCGCGCAACCGGTTGCGGAAGCGGTGCACGTTGTCCTCCGGCAGCCGGCGCCATCCCTTTGACACCAGCACCAGGCCGAGAAATTCTGACGGCTCTGCCGTTGCGCACATCCGCGTCTTGCGCGGATGCAGTTTCAGCCTGCGTCCTTCGAGATAGCGCGCGATGCGGTCGCGCCAGCCCGCCAGAACGGCCGGGTCGTCGTGAAACAGCGCGAAATCGTCAACATAGCGCACGTAAGGCGCACGCAGCACCTCGCTCGCGAAGTGATCGAAGCCGTCGAGATAGAGGTTGGCAAAGAATTGGCTGGTCAGGTTGCCGATCGGCAGGCCGCGGCGGCGTTCAAACGGTGTGAACAGATTGTCGTCGGCAAAATGCAGGTGCACCGGCTCCTGTAGATTGGAGCCGTCGACGATGCGGTCCATCAGCCACAACGTGCGCTCGCAGGCAATACGGCGGCGGAACACGGCTTTCAGAATTTCGTGGTCGATCGAGGGAAAGTAGCGGTAGATGTCGCAGCGCAGAACGTGCGCATGGCGGTCGCGGTAGCGCTCATAGGCGGCAACTGCATTGTGGGTCCCTTTGCCTTTTCGATTGGCGTAGCTGTTGGCAATAAACCCGCGCTCGAAGATCGGCTCGATCGCGGCGCAGAGCGCATGGTGCACGACGCGGTCGCGAAACGGCGCGGCGGAAACGATTCGGCGCTTGGGATCGCGCACCTCGATCGTGATGTAACGCCCCGGCCGGTAGGTCTGTAATTGCAGCTCACGTTCGAGCCGCAGCAATTCCGTTTCCAGATTGACGAAGAAGGCGCTCGCGCCGGGCTTCTTGCGCTTGCCCCGCACCGCGCGTCGCGCTGCCGCATGAAGCGCCGGGAAATTGGCAAAACGATCGTAGAGGTGATCATGCCGTTCGGACATCGTGGGCTTTCCGCCAACCTCCGATGAGGCGACCAACCTCGTCTAACGTCCGCGCCGCGTGCTCATAGCGACGCCCGTCAAGAAAACGGAGATCGGTCGCAAGCCGGAACAGGAATCGCAGTTTTTCTATACCCAGATTCGCGCGTACAAGGTGAGTCCGTCTTTCACGCGTATAGGTCGCTTCAATGAGTGATTCGAGCACGTCGAGCGCCGTTGCCTGGATACGGTCGCCGAGCAAAAATTTCTGACTGCGGGGAAAGCGTTCAACCGTGGGAATGAGCCAGAGCAAAAATTGGAAGTGCGCTTCCAGCGCCGGGCCGGTGTGACGTGCAGCGTCAATCATGCGGAAAACCGATTCTGGGGGCTTCGCCCCCAGACCCCCTCAAGAGGTAAAGAAGTTAAAATTCAAGGGGTAACAAGCGTTCGGGCGACCCGGAAACCGATATCGTCGTCCCGGCCGACGGCGGTGCCCCTGCCGCGGAGGCCCGAGCGGAGGACCCCCGGAACCTTGACCCAGGACCCGCCGCGCACGACGCGAAGACTGCAATCGCCGGCCGTCCAGGCCGAACCGTCGCTCGGCGCGCCGCTATAGCTGCCGTTCCAGCAGTCGGCGGTCCACTCCCACACATTGCCGTGCACCTGATAGAGCCCCCACGGGTTAGGCT
>WBUW01000364.1 GCA_008933495.1 Pseudorhodoplanes sp. | reverse complement strand
CATCAATCCGAACGCGAAAGTGCCGGCGATCGTCGACGGTGATGCGGTGGTGTTCGATTCCAATGCCATCCTGCTCTATCTCGCCGAGAAGACCGGCAAGTTCCTGCCGGCCGAGAAGACGCCGAAGACACGCGGCGAACTGCTGTCATGGCTGATGTTCGTGGCGTCGGGCGTCGGCCCCTATTCGGGGCAGTCGGTTCATTTCCGCCATTACGCGCCCGAGAAATCGCCCTACGTCGTCAATCGTTACGGCTACGAGGCGCAGCGCCATTACGGCATCCTCAATGAGCGTCTCGCCACCCGCAAATACATGCTGGGCGAGACCTATACCATCGTGGACATGGACGTGTGGGGCTGGGCGCGGCTCATTCCCGTGGTGCTCGGCGAGGAGCATTGGGCGAAGTTTGCGCATCTCAAGCGCCTGGTCGACGAGATCACCGCGCGCCCGGCCGCCGCGCGCGCGATCGCGATCAAGGACCGCCATGCCTTCAAGGCCGAGATGGATGAGGACGCGCGCCGCAACATGTTCCGGCACATCGAGGTGAAGGTGATGTGATTGCCGGCCGGCGGCAGCGAGCGGCCGGCTCAATCGCTCAGCGCCGGCGCGAGGCGCTGGGCTTCCGCCACCAGCGCGGCGGTGAGCGGAGTCATCGGTTCGCGCTGCGGAATGACGAGACCGATCGTATGCACTTCGTCCGGCTCCACGATGGGAATGGCGCGCAGGGTCTGCGTCAGGCCGAGCGTTTCGGCGAGCTTGGCCGGCATCACGCTCGCCCATTTTCCGGTCCGCACGTGCGAGAACAGGACGATCATCGAATCCGATTCCAGCATCGGACGCGATTCGGCGCCGGTGCGGTTGAGCAGGCGGTTGATGATGCGGCGGTTCTGCATGTCTGGCGTCAGCAGGCAGAGTGGCACCTGCGCCACTTCCGCCCAGGTGACGCTCGTGCGCTCGCCGAGCGGGGCGCCGGTCGAGGTCAGCAGGCGATAGCGTTCGGGGTAAAGCGGGATCGTGTTCACCCGCCCGAGCGGCTCGTTGTCGAGATAGGTGATGCCGGCATCGATCTCCAGATTGTCGAGCTCGGCGAGGACCTCGATCGAGGTGCGCGACAGGATCGTGAACTGCACGTTGGGATGGCGCGCGCGAAACGGCGTGGTCAGGCTCGCCACCATGGCGAGCGCGGTCGGGATGGCGGCGATGCGCAGCCGGCCGGTGAGGCCGTGGCGCAGCGCATTGATGTCCTCGCGCAGGGCGCGCGCGTCGCCCACGATCCGGCGCGCCCAGTCGAGCACCCGCTCGCCCTCCGGCGTGAAGCTGCGGAAGCGCGAGCCGCGATTGACCAAAAGGACGCCGAGCGTCTCCTCGAGCTGCTTGATGCCCGCCGACAAGGTTGGCTGGGTGACCCCGCAGGCGTCGGCTGCGCGGCCGAAATGGCACTCCCGGGCCAGGGCGAGCAGGAAATCGAGTTTGTCGATCAAGATGATGGGTCTCGATTGGAATTCTTGCTCATGTCGCATTTTCAATAGGCTAAATCAATCAAACAATCGTCATTGTGGGGTTGTTTCTGAATGACGGAATGGGCTCTTCTAGAAAAAATCCAGGGTGTGCCATGAACGTTCATGCCGGAACGCGGGGCGGCGAGGGGCGGGGGACCGGGCGCAAGGCGCGCCGGACCCCCAAGGGCCGTCAGGTCGAGTTGCAGGCGCTGGCCGAGGTGCAGGGGCTGCTCACCGACCGGCCGCGCCGCCGCGACCTTCTGATCGAGCACCTGCATCTGATCCAGGACAAGTACGGCCATCTGTCGGCCGCGCATCTGGCCGCGCTTGCCGCCGAGATGAAGATGTCGCTCGCCGAGGTGTACGAGGTTGCGACCTTCTACGCGCATTTCGATGTCGTCAGGGAAGGCGAAACCCCGCCGCCGGCGATCACCGTGCGGGTGTGCGATTCTCTGTCCTGCGCCATGCACGGCGCGGAAAAGCTGCTCGAAAAGCTGCCGACCATTCTCGGCAAGGACGTGCGCGTCATCCGCGCGCCCTGCATGGGTGCCTGCGAGCGTGCGCCGGTCGCCGCGGTTGGTCATGTGCAGACCTTCAACGCCACGGCCGAAAGTGTGGCTGCGGCGGCGAAAGGTGATACGCATGCGCACGCGACCAAGCCGAGAGTTTCATTCGACGATTACCGTGCGAGCGGCGGCTACAAGCTTCTGAACGATTGCCTTTCCGGCGCGCGCACGCGCGAGGACCTGATCAAGGCGGTGGACGACGCCGGACTGCGCGGCCTTGGCGGCGCGGGTTTCCCGACCGGACGCAAATGGACGCTCGTGCGCAACGAGCCTGCGCCGCGCCTGATGGCGGTCAATGGCGACGAAGGCGAACCGGGCACCTTCAAGGACCGGCATTATCTCGATCTCGATCCGCACCGCTTCCTCGAAGGCATGCTGCTCGCCGCCTGGGTGGTGGAAGCGAGCCAGGTCTATTTCTATCTGCGCGACGAATATCCCGAACTGCGGCTGATGCTGCTCGAGGAGATCGTGCGGGCTGAAGAAGCCGGTCTCTCGCCGCACACGAAAGTGCATCTGCGACGCGGCGCGGGCGCCTATATCTGCGGCGAGGAATCCGCCATGATCGAATCGATCGAGGGCAAGCGCGGCTTGCCACGCCATCGCCCGCCCTATGTGGCGCAGGTCGGCGTGTTCGGACGCCCGACGCTGGTGCAGAATGTCGAGACGCTTTACTGGGTCCGCGACATTGTCGAGAAGGGCGCGGACTGGTTTACGTCGCACGGCCGCAACGGCCGCAAGGGCTTGCGCTCGTTCTCGGTTTCCGGCCGCGTGAAGAATCCGGGCGTCAAGCTCGCCCCCGCCGGCATCACCGCGCAGGAACTGATCGACGAATTCTGCGGCGGCATGGCCGACGGCCACAGCTTCAAGGCCTATCTGCCGGGTGGCGCCTCGGGCGGCATCCTGCCGGCGACGATGGCGAATGTTCCGCTCGATTTCGGAACCCTGGAACCGCACGGCTGCTTCGTGGGGTCGCACGCGGTTGTCATCCTGTCCGACAAGGACGACATGAAGGCGGTCGCGCTCAACCTGATGAAGTTTTTCGAGGACGAGAGCTGCGGTCAGTGCACGCCCTGCCGCGTCGGAACCGAGAAGGCGGCGAAATTGATGCAACAGGGGCCCTGGGACGAAGCCTTGCTGGAAGAATTGTCGAACGCCATGCGCGATGCGTCGATCTGCGGCCTCGGTCAGGCCGCGCCCAATCCTCTGGTCAGCGTGATCAAGCGCTTCCCGGAGGAACTGAAAACGCCGCTGCGCAAGTGGTAACCGTTATGGCGACTGCGACGTCACCGGCCCATGCTGCCCTGGGAGGAGCGCGAACCAGGCGCGCCGCCCGGCGACACCGGGCGCATCTGCGCATCGCAGCCGAGATTTCCGCCCTCGCTGACGGCAAGCTTTCCCTGCTGCCCGGTGCGCTTGGTGGTCCAGGTCGCCTCGATGCGGCGCGGGAATTCGGTCAGACGGCCCTTGTGGCTACCGTCGGTGACGAATTTCGGATCGCCGACCGGGCTCGATTCCCAGATTTCGACATCGAGCGAGGGCTCGTCGACCGCCATCTTGATGCGGATATTGGTAATGACGCCATTCGCGTTGTAACGGCCGCAGCCAATGGCTTCGAGGCGAGTCTGACTGACGCGGTTGACATCGACGATGCGCATGTCGACGACTTGCCGGATGCGATCGCCGTTCCAGCGGAATTCTCCGGTATAGTTTCCCTTCAGCCGCGTTTCGAGCGACTCTTGCTGGGCGGCGGCGACCCCGGTCGTCAAGACGGCGACGGCGATTATCGCAACGCGTTGGCCAAATCCGGGAAA
>WBUW01000363.1 GCA_008933495.1 Pseudorhodoplanes sp. | reverse complement strand
CCAGCGTGGCGCGGTCGCCTGAGCGGATGCGGGCGGCGAGGCTGCTCAAATCCTTCTGCGACTCAGCGGAGCGCGACATGCGCTCTTCCTAGACGAGCATGCCGGCCCCGTCACCTGAGGCGCCGGACGGGCCGGGGCTCGCCCGCGGCCGGCGGCGCGCCGGGGCCGAAGGGACCCGATCCGCGCAGGCCCAATCGCAACTTGAACCTGTCGCGCCGGTGCGCGACTAATCCCGAAAGGGTGAAGAACCATCCGAGCGGTGGAGTGCGCCGATGTCCAGTACGGCCCGCATGGCGGGTGTGGCCCTCGTTTTGGCAGCTTTCCTGTCTGCCGTGACGCCGGCCATGGCCGCCGACCTCGAATGGGAGGTCGAAAATCCGTTCCGCTTCTTCAAGCCGCATGCGGCGTTCGCCATGCATGAAGCCGCGTTCAAGGCGGTACGCGGCAAGGGCGCCGTGCCGTCCGATATTGTCTGGCGCATGGAGCGGCGGCTCAACGATCCCGACTGCCGCGACCGCTCGACGCCCGATACCTGCGCGGCGACCGGGGGCCCGCATTACGAGCGCAGCCGGCTCGGCTGGGCGGCGCAGACGCTCCCGGCGCTCTGCTACGAGAGCAATACGCGGCCGCGCCGCTATCCTGCGCAATGCGCGCGCCGCTATTCCTGGGGCAGCGTCAAGGAAGACTATGTCCTGCCCGACGCCCATACCGTAAAAATCGCCATTGCGGCCGGCGTGCCGGGTGCGGCCACCGGCGCGTGTGCCTGGTCATGGCAGCCGCGGCGCGGCGGCAAGGTCGAAACGCGCACGCAACCCTGCAAGGATACGCTCACGATCGCGCGCGTGCCGTTCACTCTCGACCCTTCGCTGTCGGGCGTGGCGGTGTCGGTGAAGCTGCCGGACGGGCGCGTGCTGTCCGAGTCCAATGTCGTGGTCGAGGACGTGTTCGTGGTCGCGCTCGGCGATTCCTTTGCCTCGGGCGAGAGCAATCCCGACCGGCCGGTGACATTCAGCCCGACGCGGGAAATGGTCTATGACCCGGCGGTGATGCGCGAGGAACAGCAGGCGCGCCGCAAGAGCGCGCCCGGCAAATATGATCTTGCCGATTTCGCCGACCGCTTCGATCCGAAATCCCTGCCCAAGCGCCGCATGGCCGACGAGGAACAGGGCCGCCTGCTGCGCCCGGCTTCGGACGAGTTCGTCGCGGCGTTCGAACAGCGCGGCGCGCAATGGGTCAGCCTCGATTGCCACCGCTCGCAATACGGCTATCCGGTGCGGGTGGCGATCGCCCTTGCGCTCGAAAACCGCCATCGCGCGGTGACTTTCGTCACGCTCGCCTGTTCGGGCGCGGAGGTGGGTGAGGGCCTGTTCCTCGACATGCCCGCACGCGAGGATGTCCGCCATCCCGGCAGCGTGAAGGCGCGTGCGCAGCTCGATGCGCTTGCCGACCTCATCTGCAGCAACGGCGCGGCAGGCCGCACGCTTGCGGCCTCCTATACGCTGCCGCTCTACCAGCGCGGTTCGACCCAGATCGCCGCGCGCACGATCGGCAAGACCTGGTGTCCGCCGCAATCGCGCAAGCGGCCGATCAATCTCGTCCTGCTCTCGCTCGGCGGCAATGACGTCGGTTTTTCCGCGCTGGCGGCCTATGCCATCACCGAGAATGCCGGCGATCTCGCCCCTATCGTGCAATGGATCGGCGACCAGATCCGGTTCGGGCCGAGCGTCGCCCGCGCCTATCTCGAGGTGCTCGACGAACGCTTCAAGGCGCTGAAGGACGCCCTGCGCGAGGGATTCGGCGTCGCGCCGGCGCGCGTGGTGCAGACCGCCTACGAGCCGATCCAGTTCGACGAGAACGGCCAGGTGTGCGGCGCGCAGCCGACGCTCGGCATGGACGTGCATCCCAAGCTCAAGCTCGGCCAGGCGCGGTTGGACGAGACGGCGACCTTCCTGAAGGACTTTCTGGCGCGATTGCAGTGCATCAGCAATAGCCGGCGCGCGCATTGTCCGGCCGGGCTTGCGACCGGGGCGGGGACGGGCTTTCACCTCGTCACCGAGCACCAGCCGAAATTCGCCCGCCGCGGCCTGTGCGCGCGCGATCCGAAGTTGCCGGAACGCGACGGCGCGTTGATGACCATGCCGCGCAAGTCGCGCGTCACCGACGAGTACAAGCCGTTCTCGCCGGCTGCGATGCTGCCCTATGCCGCGCGCTGGCGCCTGTTCCGCACGCCCAACGATGCCTTCCTGATCGCCAACACGCATCGCGAGGGTATTTCTCCCTTCGATATCCTGCAGCCGGCCTATGCCGCGCTCTATTCGGGTGCGATTCATCCGAGCGCGGAAGCGCATGCCATTGTCGCCGACCATGTCTTGCCTTATGCGCGCAAGGTGCTCGATCAGCGGCCGGGTGCGGGCACGATCGAGGTGCGGCCGACACCTGAGACAGGGCCGGGGGCGCGATGAGCGACCTGCGCGACAATACCCGGCAGCATCGTTTCGAACTCGACGTCGACGGTCACACCGCCTTGGTCGTGTACCGACGCGAGGCGGGCACGATCACCTTCGTGCATACCGAGGTGCCCGGGGCACTCCGCGGGCGCGGCATTGGATCGCGGCTGGCGACCGGCGCGCTCGAGCGCGCGCGGGCCGGCGGATTGACGGTGGTGGCGCAATGCCCGTTCATTGCGCGCTATATTGCGACGCATCCCGCGTATCAGGATTTGCTGAAATAGGCCCGCCGCTGCGTCAGGCTGCAATCGACGAAAGCGCGACGACCTGGCCGGAATAGCGGGAGGCGGACGCGACTTGCAGAAAACGCTGATCGGCGGTGACGAGCAGATCGTTTATACCGAGAGCAGTCGCGAGGTAAAGGCAGTCATATATCGGGTGTGACAGCTGCAAGGCGATATCGAAGGCGTTTCTTACGAAGTCGCTGCTCGGACGCAACGGAATCCCGATACCGGCCATTTCGTTTTCGGCGCGGCGGATGTCCTCCAAACTGCTCAGGTTGCGCCGGACGCGGGTCCATAACGCCGCACGAAGCTCAATCAGCAGAAAGTCCGGGGCAGCGAGCGGCTGCGATTGAAGAAGGGCGATGGCCAGATCACTGCCCGGTTCGGTGACAAACCATTTCAACGCCACGCTGGCATCAACGATGGCCATCGGACGCATGACCCGGAATCACGCCGGCGAGACGGTGGTCGCGCTCCTCCCGCATCTGACGAATGAGCTCGGCGGAGTCTACGTCCGACCTGGGAAGTTTGCCGGCTTTGTGCAGCCGCCGCATCCGGTCGGCCCAGGCTTTTTGCCGTGCAAGCTGCTCGGCCTCGCCATAGGTATGATCCAGCAGCGTGCGCACTTCCTCCTCCATCGAACGGCCGGCTTCGGCCGCGCGCATCTTGATGCGGCGGACAAGCGCGTCATCGAGCTGGCGGATGGTCAGTGTGGCCATCGGGAGTCTTTACCCTCTTGCTAGCATTGCTAGCATAGGGGCGCCGGGCCGGTTGCACAAGCCGGTTGCCGGTCGCGGCTATTCCGCCGCCTTCTGCCCGTGCCCGAGCCGCTGGTTGAGCTTGCGGATCAGGTCCTCGGCGGCTTCGGCGATCACGGTCCCGGGCGGGAAAATGGCTTCGGCGCCCGCCTTCCTGACCGCATCCCAGTCCTGCGGCGGCACGACGCCGCCGACCACGATCATGATGTCGCCGCGGCCCTGCTTCTCGAGTTCCGCTTTGAGTTCGGGCACCGCGGTCAGGTGCGCGGCGGCGAGCGAGGAGACGCCGACAACATGCACGTCGTTCTCCACCGCCTGGCGCGCATCCTGGTCGCCAAGATCGGCCAGGACGGCCATGACCACGGCCAGAAGGTGATCGCCTCGGCC
>WBUW01000362.1 GCA_008933495.1 Pseudorhodoplanes sp. | reverse complement strand
GTTTTGCACCGACCTGAAGCGGGATGACTTTTCCCGGCATCGTCATCGCGCTTTAGTTCTTTGTTTGCGCATGATCTTTTCCGAAAACCGCTGCGCACGTTTCGACATCATGCTCCGGCCTGGCCGGCGTCCGGCCGGCGAGGCTCCCGCATAAAAACCGCAATCTGTTCCGAAAGCGGCCGGCGTGACGAGCATCTTGCGGACACTGATTGCCCGGGGACTGGGCTGCGCGCTGATTGCCGGCGCCTGCGCCCAGGCGTTTGCGCAGGCGGTGCCTGCCGTCGCCCCGGTGCCGCTGCCGCGTCCGCGCCCGGCCGATCTCGGCGCGCCGGCGCAAGACCCGGTCGCGGCGATCCTGACCGATCCTGACCTCGCGCGCATTCCCGATCCCGATCCGCCCGGCCTGCCCTCGGATTGCCAGATCCGCCTCAGCGCCGCCCTTGCCGCGGTCTTTCAATCGCAGCCGGCGATCCGCGGTCCGGGCCGCTGCGGTGCGCCCGATGTCGTGCGGATCGAGAAAATCCTGTTGCCCGACCAGACCCAGGTCGCGGTCGCGCCGCCGGCGGTGCTGCGCTGTGCGATGGCCGAATCGGTCGTCGCATGGGTGCGCGACAATCTCGTGCCGGCGCTGGCCGCCGCCGGATCACCGCCGCGCAGCCTCGACAATTACGCGTCCTATCATTGCCGCACCCGCAACAACATCGCCGGCGCGCGCACCAGCGAGCACGGCTTCGGCAATGCGCTCGACGTGCGCGGGGTCCGGCTTGCCGACGGCCGGCTCGTTGAATTCACCGACCGCAAGGCCGACCGGGCGTTGCGCGAGACGCTCCGCAAGGAGGCCTGCGCACGCTTTCGCACCGTGCTCGGGCCGGGATCGGACGGTTTTCACGAGGACCATGTCCATCTCGACCTTGCCCAGCGCGCCCGCGATTTCAGACTGTGCCAGTGGGCCGTGCTCGATCCGCCGCCCGAGGTTCCGCTGCCGCGCCCGCGGCCGCCCGAGGCACCGGGGCTGCCGGGCGCGGACGAACCTGCCGCGCCGAAATGACGATGGCGCCGCAGCAGCGGCGCCATCGCAAGCCTCACGCGGAGCGTCAATCAGTTGGCGGCCGGGATCGACTGCCCAAGCGCCACGCGCGGATTGTGCGGGGAATCGCCTTCGTTCGGCGCAAGCACAACGACAATCGTACCCATCTTGGAGCGATTGTAGAGGTCGATGATGTCCTCGTTGGTCATGCGGATGCAGCCGGAGGAAACCGCCGAGCCGATGAATTCCGGCTGGTTGGTGCCGTGAATACGGAACAGCGTGTCCTTGCCGTTGGCGTAGAGATAGAGCGCGCGCGACCCGAGCGGATTATCCGGTCCGCCCGGCATGTGGTTCGGAATGCCCGGCCCGAGGCGGTCCTTGATGTTCTGGGTCGGGGTCCAGGACGGCCATTCGGCCAGGCGCCCGACCTTGGCAACGCCGGAAAAGGCCAGCGCTTCCTCGCCGACGGCGATGCCATAGCGGATCGCCTTGCGGTCGGGCAGCACGTAATAGAGATAACGCGCGTCCGAGTCGACCACGACGGAGCCGGGCGCTTCCTTGCGGTGGTAATCGACGATGTGACGGCGGTACGGCTCGGGGATCACGGACTTGGCGAAATTCGCCTTGGCCATGAGTTCCTTGTCGCGGGTCTTGAAAATGGCTTCGTTCACGGGCTCCTGCACCGACTGGATGCATCCGCCCAGACCCGCCGCCATGGCCAAAAGTGCAATAACCCGCAGCTTCATGATTCTTTCCGCATTTTTCGTACCGAATCTGCACTATGCGCTGCTTCGATCAGCGTTGTAACCGCGAACCGGTCTCAATTTCCAGCCCCGACCGCGGACCCGGCTGCCAGTCCTGTGAGACTGTTGCGGGAAAGCCGCAAAATCGTTCCGGCCGGGCCATCGCCGATCTTATGATCCTGCCGGCCGGGTGCCGACATCCAAGCCTGCCAGCAACCCGTTAAGCGGACCTTTCCGCAAGAGGACGCCCGGAGCGGCGCCGGAAATGCCCCCAACTCTCTCCATTCCCAGCTCATTTCCGCCCCACTTGCTCCGCATCTGGCGCCTCCTATTCGGGATCGACGAGGACCCAAGGGAGATCACGCAGAAATGACGATGTCCGGAGTGACGGCCGGTCGGCAAGCGACGCCAAAGAGCGATCTCGACAGCCGCTATGGCCGCGTAGGTATTCTGGCGGTGGCCGCCGCCTTGCCTTACCAGAGCGACACCAAGAACCCGGCCTATGCGCCGGTCGATGCGCCGGTCGACGAGCGCTTCCTCAACGCCTCGCTCTGAGGCGTGCGCTGGCGCCGAAACCTGTTGCAAGCGGGTAGCGGGAAGGCCATGAGTGTGCCGGCTCGCGTCCGGGCGGGCGGATTCGCGGACGCGGCGGCACGGAGTGTCCATGCTGTTCGCTTACGTCCCGAGCGGAACCTCGCTTGAGCAAATTGCCATCGAGACGGGCGAGGTGCCGGCGGCGGCGGTCTGGATCGACCTGGTCAATCCCACCCTGCGCGAGGACAAGAAGGTCGAGACGCTGGTCGGCGTTGCCATCCCCACCCGCGAGGAGATGCAGGAGATCGAAATCTCCAGCCGCCTCTATGTCGAGAACGGCGCGCGCTACATGACCGCGACGCTGATGTGCCAGTCGGAATCGACGCAGCCCAAGACCACGCCGATCACCTTCATCCTTGCCGGCGGACGGCTGATCACCGTGCGCTACGACGAACCGCGGCCCTTCGTCATCGCCCGCACCAAGCTGGCCAAGCATTGCCCGGCCGGCGTGACCGGCGAAAGCGTCATGATCGACATCATGGACGCGGTCATCGACCGCACCGCCGATATTCTCGAGCGCATCGCCATCGAAATCGATTCGGTCTCGCACAATGTGTTCGAGCGCGGCCGCTCGCGCTCGCCCAAATTCTACAACGTCATCCTGCAGGTCATCGGCCGCAAGGGCGACCTCACCTCCAAGGTGCGCGAGAGCCTGGTCTCGATCGGCCGCCTGCTCCTGTTCCTGGCCAACGAGGCCGAGGGCCTGCGCTGGGCCAAGGACCAGAAGGCGCAGATCAAGTCGATGCACCGCGACGTGCAGTCCTTGTCCGACCATGCCACGTTCCTGTCCAACAACATGACCTTCCTGCTCGACGCCATGGTCGGCCTCGTCACCATCGAGCAGAACAACGTGATCAAGATTTTCTCGGTGGTCGCGGTGGTGATGATGCCGCCGACGCTGATCGCCTCGATCTACGGCATGAATTTCCGCCACATGCCCGAGCTCGGCTGGATGTTCGGCTATCCGCTCGCGCTCGTGCTCATGGTGGTGGCCGCGATCCTGCCGTTCGTCTATTTCAAGTGGCGCAAGTGGCTGTGAGGCGGATGCATCCCGTCATCCCGGACGGCTGCTGACGCGCGCGTGAGCGGGCGAAAGCGGACGAGCCGGGATCGGTTTCCGGCATCTCGCTTCCACTACGCGCGGCTGACGGTCCCGGCTCGCGCGCGGAGCCTGTCATCGGGCCGCGCTTCGCGCGGACCTGCTGGCGCCCCGCCGGGACGACGGACTTCGCGCTTTGCTCGGCTTGATCGCCAATGAGGAGCCGTTGCGGAAGATCGCTGAAGCGACGCCCGAACTGAAGTGGATGCTCAGATACATCGACTTCATTGTCAGCGGCGGCGAAAAGAAAAAATAGCCGTAACGCGCCATCGCCATCATCCCGCCACGATCTAGGAATTAATTCCGCAGCCGTTCCGGCTCGCGGACGCCGCCGTTCTAGGCGGCGGCGACAGCGAGGCGGAAGCGGCGCAGCCGGCCGGCCGCGCCGCGGTGGAGCGCCGGGAGGCGCTGCCCCCT
>WBUW01000361.1 GCA_008933495.1 Pseudorhodoplanes sp. | reverse complement strand
GTCGAAAAGTCCGATTACCCTGCCCGTGGCGAGCTGTGAACATTATGACTTCAGCACGTACGACGATAACGCCGATGCCGGATGACGCGGAGACCGGAGTAACGGCCGGCCCGGTACTCGATCCGGCCGGATTCTTCCGCCGTATTCCGTTATTGCCGCATCAGATGACAAGCCGGCGTACCGCGACATCCGATGTCATCGTGCTTTGCCATCTCGGCGTCCCGCGCATTACGACCGACGCATGGCGGTTGACGATTGACGGACTGGTGGCGCGTCCGGTGACGCTCGACTTCGAGCGCCTAAAGTCGTTTCCGAAAGTCTCAATCGAGACCGTGCACCAATGCGCAGGCAGTCCGCTGCAACCGGAGGTGCCGGCACGCCGGATTTCGAACGTGGTCTGGGCGGGCGCCCGCCTCGCCGACGTGCTTGCGCTGGCGCAGCCGCAACCGGCTGCGCGCTTTGCCTGGAGCTACGGTGCCGATTACGGCGCATTCGATAATGTGCCCTGCGATGCTTATCTGAAGGATTTTCCGCTATCGCGACTGACCGAAGACGTTCTGATCGCCCATGAACTCAACGGCGCCGCGTTGCCGCCCGAGCATGGCTATCCGGCGCGCCTTGTCATACCCGGTTTCTACGGAACCAACAGCGTCAAATGGCTGACGCGGCTGACGCTTGCCGCCGAGCGCGCCGATAGTGCGTTTACGACACGCTGGTACAACGATCCGGAACTCGACGAAGGGGGCCAGCCAACCGGCGCACGGCGACCGGTCTGGTCGATCGCACCGGAATCGGTGATCGTTACGCCGGCACCGGACGGGCAGATCGCAGCCGGCACCCTGTGCGCCGTGACCGGATGGGCATGGGCGGACGGCGGCGTGGACCGACTCGAAGTCAGTTGCGACGGCGGTGCGAGCTGGCAACCGGCCGCGCTGGAAGCGCCATCGGGCCGGGCCTGGCAAGGTTTCCGGTATGACTGGATACCGACAACTAAAGGCCCTGCAACGCTGATGGCGCGCGCGCATGGTCGGCGCGGCGGCGTACAACCGCAATGCGGCCGCCGCAATGCCATCCATTGCGTCCCCATCGCCATTGTTTGAAGCCCCGCACACCTTTGCGCAACGCGCTGTGCAATTTTTCGGCGTTCGCACGCACGCGCAGGCACGGCACATGTAGACGACCTGCGACACCAGAAATGGGATCCGCGCGATGCCCGCACGACACTACCCGAGCTTCAAGGCTGCCGCCTGTCACGTCTCGTCCGTCTTTCTTGATACGGCGGGAACGATCGACAAGGCATGCGACGTCGTCGCCGAAGCCGCCCGCTCGGGCGCATCGCTAGTCGCATTTCCGGAATCCTACGTACCCGGCTTTCCGGTCTGGGCGGCATTGCAGGCGCCCATCCATTCGCACGATTTCTTCAAGCAGCTTGCCGCGCAGGCGGTGAAAATCGACAGCCCCGAACTCGCCAAGGTACGCATGGCGGCGCGGCGCCACGGCGTCGTCGTCTCGCTCGGGATAACGGAAGCAACCGACGCCAGCGTCGGATGCTTGTGGAACTCGAACGTCATCATCGGCTCGGACGGCGCGATCCTCAACCACCACCGCAAGCTCGTGCCGACATTCTACGAAAAGCTGGTCTGGGCCAATGGTGACGGGCGCGGCCTGCGCGTGGCGGCAACCGAGATCGGCCGGCTCGGTATGCTGATCTGTGGCGAGAACACCAATCCGCTCGCCCGCTACAGCCTGATGGCGCAGGGCGAACAGGTGCATGTGTCGTCTTACCCGCCGGTCTGGCCGACGCGGCCGCCGTCACAATCCGGCGGTTACAATCTGCGCCGCGCCATCGAAATCCGCGCCGGCAGTCACGCCTTCGAGGCAAAGGTGTTCAACGTGGTCGCCTCAGGCTTTATGGATACCGCGATGCGCGACGCTTTGGCGCGCGACGACCGACAGGCGCTTGTGACCCTTGAGCAGACACCACGCGCGGTATCGATGGTGCTCGACCCGACCGGCGAAATCATCAGCGAGGTCCTAAGTGACCGGGAAGGCATCGTTTACGCGGATATTGATATCGCGCAATGCGTCGAGCCGAAGCAGTTTCACGACGTGGTCGGTTATTACAATCGCTTCGACGTGTTCAAGCTCAGCATCGACCAGTCGCCGCGCGATCCGGCCGTCTTTGTCGGCGGTGCCGGCAATGCTTTGGGACCGCTCGCCGATCCGGTGCTGACGCCGATCGAAGGAAAACGACAACAAAGCGACCCGGAAAGCAACCCGGCTGCGAGCGAGGTGCCGACTACCCGCCATCACGGCCGCTGACGCGCGACCGGCCCCGATACTTGTTCCAATAGCGCAAGCAGGCCGGTCAGCAGATTGATCGGCCGCGGAGGACAACCCGCGATCCGCAGATCGACCGGAATAACCTCCGCCACCGATCCGACGGTCGCATAGGAATGGGCAAAAACGCCCTGCCCACACGCACAATCGCCGACCGCAACCACCCATTTCGGATCGGGGGTTGCGGCATAGGTGCGTTCGAGCGCGACTTTCATGTTTTTCGAGACCGGCCCGGTCACCAGGAGGACATCGGCGTGGCGCGGCGAGGCGGCAAAGCGGAGGCCGAAGCGCTCGACGTCATAAACAGCGTTACTGAGGGCGTGAATTTCCAGCTCGCATGCATTGCAGGAGCCGGCATCGACTTCGCGGATTGTGATCGAGCGGCCATAGAGGCGATGCGCCTGCGCCTCCAGCGCAGCTCCCGCCTGCGCCAGCGCGATATCTTCCTGCGACGGCGCACCAATGGTCGCTGGCCTGGCAAAGAGCGAACGTAGCAACAGCGTACGCATCAGCCGTCATGCCCCGAATAAGAACAGTTGAACGACTTGTTGCAGAGCGGAAAGTCGGCCACGATATTGCCTTCGATCGCCGCTTCCACCAGCGGCCACTGAAATTGCGAGGCGTCGCGACTATGGGCGCGGGCGACTTTACCGTCCGCGATCCGCAGCCAAACGAGCAGGTCGCCGCGGAACGCTTCAACCATCGCGATCCCTTCGACCGGCTGCGAGCGCGACGGCAGATCGACGCGAATGGGACCTTGCGGTAGCGCGCCGAGCCAGCCCCTGAGCAGATTCATGCTCGCCTCAATCTCCCGAATCCGCACCCAGACGCGCGCGTCAACGTCGCCGCCTTCAAGAACCGGAACGGTCAATGCGACCGAATCATAGGGCGGATAGGTGCAATCACGCCGCGCGTCGAAGTCGCGGCCGGATGCGCGTCCGACATGACCGCCGGCCGCCCACCGTTCGACAAGTGCGCGGCTGACGATGCCGGTCGTGCACGTGCGATCCTGGAGCGAGGGCGTTTCGTCGTACAGGCGCGCGATTTCCGCAAAACGCGGGGCGAGGTCATCGAGTGTCGCAACGATGTCGGCGGCTGCGCCAGACTCGATATCGGTTGTTATGCCGCCGGGGACGATGCGATCCATCATCAGCCGGTGACCGAAGGCGCAATCCGACGCCGCGAGAACGCGCTCGCGGAATATGCCGCAATGGGCATGGGCAATCGCAAATGCGGCATCGTTGCAGATCGCACCGATGTCGCCGAAATGATTGGCGATACGCTCCAGCTCGGCCATCACGCCGCGCAGCAAGCGCGCGCGCGGCGGTGCCTCGATGCCGAAGGCGGCCTCGGCCGCGCGGGCGAAGGCAAAGCTGTAGGCGACTGTGGAATCTCCCGACAGACGGGCGACAATACGCGCCGCGCGATGAAGATCGGCGCCGGCGAGCAAGCCCTCGGCGCCCTTGTGAACGTAGCCGAGCCGTTCCTCGAGCCGCACCACCGTCTCGCCATTGGCGGTAAAGCGGAAATGCCCGGGCTCGATGATCC
>WBUW01000360.1 GCA_008933495.1 Pseudorhodoplanes sp. | reverse complement strand
CCGACGAACTGCCCGCCTTCCGCCGCGACGGCGGCTTCGTGCGCAGCGGTTGCGAGGCCGCGCTCGACGAGGTGCGCGCGCTGCGCGACGCCTCGCGCAAGGTGATCGCACAATTGCAGCAGCGTTACGCCGACGACACCGGCATTCGCATCCTCAAAATCCGCCACAACAACGTGCTCGGCTATTTCGTCGAGGTCACCGCCCAGCACGGCGACAAGATGATGGCGCCGCCGCTGAACGCGACCTTCATCCATCGCCAGACGCTCGCCGGCCAGGTGCGCTTCACCACCACCGAGCTCGGCGAACTCGAAGCCAGGATCGCCAGCGCCGCCGACCGCGCGCTCGGGCTCGAGCTTGAGATATTCGACCGCCTCGCCGCCCGCGTCATTGCCGCCGGCGCCGACATCAAGGCCGCCGCCGAGGGTCTCGCCACGCTCGATGTCGCCTCGGCGCTGGCGGCGCTGGCCGGCGACAGCGACTATGCACGTCCGGTCGTCGACCGTTCCCTGAAATTCGTGATCGAGGGCGGGCGCCATCCCGTGGTCGAGGCCGCGCTCGCGCAAAGCGCCCCCTTCATCGCCAACGACTGCGACCTCTCCCCGCCCGCCAAGGAAAAGACCGGCCGTATTTTCGTCCTTACCGGCCCCAACATGGCCGGCAAGTCCACGTTCCTGCGCCAGAATGCGCTGATCGTCATTCTCGCGCAGATGGGCAGCTTCGTGCCGGCCAGACGCGCGCAAATTGGCGTCGTCGACCGGCTGTTCTCGCGCGTCGGCGCCGCCGACGATCTGGCGCGCGGACGCTCCACCTTCATGGTGGAAATGGTGGAGACCGCCGCCATCCTCAATCAGGCCGGCGAGCGCTCGCTCGTCATCCTCGACGAGATCGGCCGCGGCACCGCGACCTTCGACGGGCTGTCGATCGCCTGGGCGACGATCGAGCATCTGCACGCGGTCAATCGCTGCCGCGCGCTGTTCGCGACCCATTTCCACGAGCTCACCGCGCTTGCCTCGAAACTGCCGCGCCTGCACAACGCGACCATGCGGGTGAAGGAATGGCAGGGCGACGTCGTGTTCCTGCACGAAGTGATGCCGGGCGCCGCCGACCGTTCCTACGGCATCCAGGTCGCCAAGCTGGCAGGATTGCCGCCGGCGGTGATCGAGCGCGCCAAGGTCGTGCTGGCCGAACTGGAATCGGAAGAACGCACCACGCCGCTGCGCGGCTTCGACGACCTGCCGCTGTTCCACGCGGCGCCCTCGCCGTTGCAGCAGGTTGTGGCGGCGCTCGAAGCCATGCATCCCGACGAAATGTCGCCGCGCGAGGCGATGGATGCGCTTTATGCGCTCAAGGCCAGGCTGGCGCAGGCGACGAAAACCTGATCGGGCGCGCCGCCGAACGGGCCGCTGCGCTCCACAACCATGGACGCCGCCACCGCGATGGCCGCCGTCATGGCCATTTTCAGGAGCAGGCCGACGATGAACAATTGCCCGGGCGCGAGCGCACGCATGCGTCCGGCGTCACGATGTCAATCGGCCTGCGCGCCTAACCGGCGCGCTTCAGCGCAACGGCGACCGGCGGACCTGACCTGATGGTCTGATAGACGACGCAATAGCGTTCGGTGAGTTTGAGCAACTGCTCGAGCTTGTCCTGCGGCGCGTCGGTGTCGACGGTGAAGGTCAGGCGAATGTCGCGGAAGCCGACCGGCGCGTCCCTGGCAACGCCGAGCGTGCCGCGAAAATCGAGGTCGCCTTCCGCCGAAACGACGCCGGACCTGAGCGGAATGTCGAGCGCGGTCGCCACCGCCTTGAGCGTGACGCCCGCGCAGGCGACGAGCGCCTCGAGCAGCATGTCGCCCGAACACAATTCCATGCCGGAGCCGCCGGTGGCCGGATGCAGCCCGGCGACCGCGAGCGCCCGCCCGGTCTCCACCTTGCAGGCAATGCTGCGGTCGTCGAGCGTGCCCCTGGCGCGCAAGGTGATCAGCGCGGCGCCCGCGTCGCTCTTGTATTTTTCCTTGATCGGGGCCTGCATCGCCCGCAACGCGGCAGCATCCATATCGTTCTCCTGTTCTCGGCGTGGTCATGGCCGGACTTGATCCGGCCATCCATCGTTCAATGGATGGATCACCGGGTCACGCCGCTGACGCGGCGGCCGGGTGATGACGAGTCTAAAAATGTCACTGTGGCGTCAGCACCACGCGGCCGACGACCTTGCCCGCTTTCAATGCGGTCAACGCCTCGTTGACTTCCGCGAGCGGACGGGTGGCGACCGGAACCGCCGGCAGACCCCTGCGGCGCACGAGATCGAGCAGTTCGCGCATCTCCGGCAGGCTGCCGACATAGGAACCCTGCAGCGTGAGCGCGCGCATCGGCAGCACCGGCGTGGAGACCGTGATGTCGCCGCCGAACAGGCCGACCACGATGATCCGCGCGCCCTTGGGCACGACGCTGTCGATGGCGAGCTTCACGGTCTGGCCGGAGCCGACGAAATCGATCGCCGCCCAGGCGCCGCCCTGGCTCGCTTCGATGATCTGTTTGGCGGCATCGGGCGCCGCACCATCGACCGCCGCCAGCGCGCCGGCCTTCTTGGCGGCCTCGCGCTTGACCGGATCGGTGTCGACCATGATCGCGCCCTTGCCGTCCATCGCCTTGAGCAGGGCCTGGGCGGCAAGGCCGACGCCGCCGGCGCCGATGATGACGAGCGGATGATCCCTGAGCACCGCGCCCGCTTTTTTAAGCGCGCTGTAGGCGGTAATGCCGGAGCAGGCGAGCGGGGCGGCCTTTTCCGGCGGCAAATCGCCGATGTCGAACAGATAGCGCGGATGCGGCACCAGCATGTGCGTGGCATAGCCGCCGTTCGAGAACACGCCGAGATTGGTCGGCTTGCTGCAGAGATTTTCCTCGCCGCGCTTGCAGGCGATGCAGGTGCCGCAGCCCATCCAGGGATGCACCAGGAAACGCGCGCCGATCTTGACGTCCTTGGCGTCGGGGCCGGCCGCCACCACGTCGCCGACATTCTCATGGCCCATGGTGAGCGGCAGCTTGATGCCGCGTTCGAGCAGCTGCAGCCGCTTGCCGCCGCCCATTTCGTAATAGCCGTCCCAGATATGGATATCGCTGTGGCAGACGCCGGCGGCGACGATCTTGACCAGCACCTGCGTGCCGGCCGGCTGGGGCGTGGGGCGCTCGATCAGTTTCAGCGGCGCGCCGCACTCGCAAACGTCATAGCTCTTCATGGTTCCTCCCGGCAGTCGCGGCCGGCTCGGTCCGGCGCCCGTTTGATCCGGCGCCGAGCTTTTTCTAGATGGCCGCGCCGGTCAAGTTTACATTCGGGTCGGCCGCCGGCCAGACCCGGATGCCCGCGCATGACGTGCGCATCGCGGACCGGCGAAATCCTCACCACCAGAGGGCGGCGCCGGCCGCGGCCTTGGTCTCGCGCTCGTCGACCGCGGGCGCCTTGTCGAGCGAGCGGTCGAGCGCGGCCAGCACGCGGCGCTTGACGGCGTCGAAGGCCGCCGACTGGCGGTCGCGCGGGCGCGGCAGATCGGCGGCGATCTCCGCGAACAGCCGGCCCGGACGCGGCCGCATCACCACGATGCGGTCGGCGAGCACCACGGCCTCGTCGACATCGTGGGTGACGACGATCAGGGTCGGCCGCAGCTCGGCCCACAGGTCGAGCAGGTGGTCCTGCAGGTCGGCGCGCGTGAACGCGTCGAGCGCGGAGAAGGGCTCGTCGAGCAGCAGCACTTCCGGTTGCGGCACGAGCGCGCGCGCGATCGCCGCACGCTGCGCCTGCCCGCCCGACAATTCGCGCGGCCATACCTCCGCCTTGTCGGCAAGGCCCACGCGCGCGAGCGCGCGGGCGACGCGTTCGCGGCGCGCGGCCGCCGGCAGG
>WBUW01000359.1 GCA_008933495.1 Pseudorhodoplanes sp. | reverse complement strand
ATACCACCGGCGCCAATTTCCGACCGGTCACGCGCGAGCCTGACCCGCGCATCCGTCGCAAAAAAGAAGAGTCGTCTCAAGATGATGGATTGCCGGGTCAAGCCCGGCAATGACAGTGCGGGCAGGTCGAGATCAAACACGCTTGGTATCATGCTTTAGCAGGCTGCTGAAAAAGTGAACAAGGTTCGCCTTTCGATTCCGGTCTGTTCACGGCGGGATTCTATTGTGTTCACGGCAAAAAAGACTTTTTCAGCAACCTGTTAGTTCCGCACGTTCGGCTGCCCCGGCCAGTTGCGCAAAAATTTGCGCGCGCGCACCTCCTCCCACAGCACCGGATCGAGATGCGGCACGATCAGCGCCTTGAAGGCGCGATCGATCTGGGCGTATTCCTGCGCGCAGCCGCGGGCGCGCTCGGGCGGAAGGTTCCAGTGGCTGACCGCGTCGGCAAACAGCACCGGATCGAAACCATAGGCCGCGCACAGCAGGTTGAAATAGCGCTGCGCCGGATGGCCGTGCTCGCGGGCGAAATAGCGCAACTCGGTATTTTTCGACATCACCTCCTGCGATTCGACGCGGCCGAGAAAGGCGGTGCCGGTGATGAGCGCGCGCGCCTCCTCGCGGTCGGCATGCAGCAGCAGATAGGCGGAGAACTGGTCGGCGGCGTCCTCCTCGCGGCCGAACAGCGGAATCTTCAGCAGGTCGAACACCGCATGCGCCATCTCGTGCAGGAACAGATCGATGGTCGGACCGACGACGGCGTCACGCCGGCGCAGGCCCTCCTCGCTGCGCGCGGCCGGCGCCTGCTCGCGGATATAGGCGAGATACTCGTAGCAGACGGTGATCACCGCATCCTCGTAATAGGCGTCGACCTCGCCGTTGCAGCCTTTCACGGTCATGAGCACGTCGCGCGGCAGGCGCAGCGGGCTGAAGAACTTGGCCAGCCGCTCGAGCGTCGCGCGGCTCTTGAGCTGCCAGTGGATGAAGGCGTGGGCGGAATTGTCGGGCGCAACGAGCTCGGTGCGCACGCGATCGGGCCGCACCTCGTTCTGCGCCGGCGCGGGGGCGGCAAGCAGCATGGCTGCGAACGCCGCGCACAGCCCTCGACCGGCGGCGGCGCGCAAGACGGGGCGAACGATCTTCGTCGGTATTGCAGAAAGCATCCGCACGGCAGGGGGCATCTTACGCGCCGGCCTTTCCGAATTGAAGTGGCGCGCGGGCGCGCGTCAGCGCCCGTATTCTTTATGCGGCGCCGGGTGCGCCGTCATTCCTCCCCGCTGTTGCGGGGGCAGTCTTCCCTCTCTTCGCTTTGTTTTGCGCAAAACCGGATATCCGAACGCGCGCGAAGCGAGGGGAACGGCGCGCCGGATGGCGCAACCTTCCTTCAAGTGGACGGTCCTTTTCGGACCGCCGCGCCAACCGGCGCACCGTCTGCGGCGTTTTCACTGCAACGGCGGGCCGCGCTTTCCTGCGAGCCTTGCGGCCCGCATGTCAGCCGGCTCCCGGCAGGAGGCCATAGTGCCTCCGGGCGGAGCCCCGCCGTCGCCCGGGGGCGCAAGTGCGTGAGCCTTGCGCGCGCGGGCGCCGCACCGGCCGCGACCCGGAATTGCCGGACCACGCCCAGGGGAGCGACCCCGCCGTATCTCCGGCGGCGCCCTCCCCTTCATCCCGCCTGCACGACGCCTCGCGACAAGCGCCCCTCGGGGGACGAGGTGATGTGGAATATAGTCCTAGTCCGGAATGTTGTCAACAGGATTCGCGAAAAGGTCCAAGCACGTAATCGCGACCGCCGCCACCATGCCCGCCTCCTCTGCGAATCAAGAAGGCAAGGGAATCACGCCGCCAAACCATCCGGAATCGCCCACGAGTCAAAATTCAATGCCGCTGGCATCATACCACCGGGGCCAATTTCCGACCGGTCACGCGCGAGCCTGACCCGCGCATCCGTCGCAAAAAAGAAGAGTCGTCTCAAGATGATGGATTGCCGGGTCAAGTTTGCCACCGGGCCGACCGCAGGTCGGACCCGGTTGCCCGGCAATGACAGTGCGGACAGGTCGAGATCAAACACGCTTGGTATCAGATTGAAAAGTCAAACACATGCGCCGCGCGCATCTCCGAGCGCGGCGTTTGGGTTTACTGATCCCCGCTTGCGCGGGAACGACCGGACTGAACATTAGCAGGCTGCTGAAAAAGTGAACAAGGTTCGCCTTTCGATTCCGGTCTGTCCACGGCGGGATTCTATTGTGTTCACGGCAAAAAAGACTTTTTCAGCAACCTGTTAAACCGAACGCGATCCCGGGTCTGCGCAGCAACACTTCGTGTTGCCGCGCGCCCGGGATGACCGCAAACAAAAACCCCGGCTCTCGCCGAGGTTCTTTCCGATGGATTGCCGGGGCGAGTTTACGCCCGGGCCGGCCCCGTTATCGCCAGACGAGGACAATTCGCAAGCGCGATACCACCGCGCATATTGACGCCGCCCGCTCACCGCTCCTGCAGCGCCAGGCGCAGGCCGAGCATAACGAACGCCGCCGCGAACGTGCGCCGCATCCAGGTCATGACCGCCGGCCGCGAAATCACGTGCGCGCGCATGGCGGCGGCGAACAGGCCATAGACCACGAACACCGCAAAGGTCATCGCCATGAACACGGCGGAAAGCACAAGCATGCGCAGCAGCGGGCGCGCCTCGCCGGCGGCGATGAATTGCGGCAGGAAGGCCACGAAGAAGATCGAGAGCTTGGGATTGAGAATGTTGATCGCGATGCCGTCGATGACGACGCGCAGCGGCGGGCGCCGCCCGGCGGCGGGCTTCACGCTGAGCGCGCCGCGCTCGCGCAGCGTCTGCCACGCCATCCACAGCAGGTAGGCGACGCCGGCATAGCGCACCGCCTCATAGGCGAGCGCGCTCGTGTGCAACAGCGCGGCGAGCCCCAGCATGGCGGCGAGGAGATGCGGCACGATGCCGAGCGTGCAGGCGAAGGCGGCGAGCACCGAGGCGCGCCCGCCATGCGCCAGCCCGGCCGCCAGCGTGTAGATGACGCCGGTGCCGGGCGAGGCGACGACGATGAACGAGACCAGCAGAAATTCGGGGCTCATGCGCGAGGGCTCCGCGGGCGAAAGCGCCGCGCCGGAACGCTAGCATCAGATCCGCGGAGATTGAACAGATTCATCTCCGCTCGTCCCCGTATTCGGGCCGGCGAAGCCGGACCCGGGTACGGGAATGAGCGGAGAGAGAATACGCTTCAATTCCGATGGAACAGACCCTAGCGCGGCAGGTTGAGCACACGGTTGCGCAGGTCGGACAGGTCGGCGTTGCTGCCGGTCGGCCGCACGCCGAGGCGGATGCCGCCCGGCGCGCGCTCGCCCGTGCTGCCGAGCGGCGGCGTTTTGGGCTTTTCGGGATACTTCTCAGGATGCAGGAAACGCTCGACCGCCTTCTCTTCCTCGCGCCGCATCTTGTCGAGTTCGTATTTTTTGCGCGCGCGTGTGCTATCTTCGTCAACCTTGCGGTTTCGCTCTTCCGTTTCTCTCAGCTTTTCCTTGTCGGCTTCCAGCCGCCCGCGCAGCCGCTCCATTTCCCGCTTCCCGGCTGCAGCAGTCTCGGCTCTTTCGCGCGCGATCCGTGCCTCCTCCTCGCGCCGCTTTTTCTCTTTCCACTCGCGGTACGGTTTGAGGAGGGCGTCGCGCGCTTCGCCGCGCGTTTCCTCGATCGTGCGGCCACAGCTCTCGAAAAACGATTCCAGCGACATGCGGTCGTGTTCGTACCGGCTCCATGTCTTGCGGATGTCGCAGGTGGCAAAGCCGGACGTGGAAAACAGAAAAGAGGCGGCGATCGTCACAAGACCGAGAGCGGCGAAAACCGGGCGGCGGGCGATCATGATAATATCCGTAATTGCGATGTGAAAT
>WBUW01000358.1 GCA_008933495.1 Pseudorhodoplanes sp. | reverse complement strand
CGGCGCCGGTGATTTCGTCGCGGTCGATCTTGCGGAACGAGGCGGCCTTGGTGAACTGCTTGGACTCGCAATAGGCCGCCGCCGCCGCCCCGCAGCTCGATCCCGTCGCCAGGCAGCGGTCGACGCCATAGGCGTCCGGGCTGTTGGCGATGATGAAGATCCGCTTTTCGGCGATGGCGGCCGTGGTGCCGAGAAGGGTGAGGGCGAAAATGAGCAGAGCGCACAGGGATCGCATCGGGGTCACTCGCTGCTTTTGGGCGAATACCGCACCATGACCGACAATCACTAACGTTTTGTTAACCCTGCGCGGTTTCGGCCGGCCGTTCAGCGATCGCCGCCGGTCCGCCGCGGGCGCCCTGGCAATAGGCGCGCTCGAGCGCCGCCATCAGGTCGCGCGCGAGCGGATCGCGCAGGCGGTAATGGATCGTCGTGCCGGCGCGCCGCCCGGCGACGACGCCTTCGGCGCGCAGCGCCGCCAGATGCTGCGACACGCTCGCCATCCGCATCCCGGTGAGCGCGGCAATCTCGCCGACCGACCGTTCGTGGTCGGCAAGGTAACATAACACCGTCAAACGCGGACGGGAGGCCAGAACCTTGAGCAGGGCGGCCGCTTTGTCGGCATTATATTCAAATTCTTGAATATTCATAATTTCGAATATATAAACGTCACGGCAGTCGTGCAACACGGAAAAAAGGGAGCAACGCGATGTCTGTTCTGGCCGCCCGGAGCTGGTCGCCTTATGCGGCCGGCATCCTGATCGGGCTTCTGCAAATCCCCGCCTTTCTTCTCATCAACACCGCGCTCGGCGCCTCGTCCTCGTTCGTCACCGTGGCCGCTTCGCTCGCCGGCCTGATCGATCCGGCGATGCTGGCGATTCCCTATTTCAAGAGCCATGTCGCCACCGCCAAGGACTGGTGGCAGGTGGCGCTCGTCGCCGGCGTCGCGCTCGGCGCCTTCCTGTCGGTGAGGATGGCCGGCACCGCGCGGCCGGCCATGTCGGAAATATGGGCCCGCGTCATGGGCCTCCGCTCGTTTCCGGCCCGGCTGGTCGTCGCCTTTCTCGGCGGGTTCGTTCTTCTGCTCGGCGCGCGCATCGCCAACGGCTGCACCTCGGGCCACGGCCTGTCGGGTCTTTCCCAGCTTGCGGTATCCTCGCTGATCGCCATGGGCGCGATGTTCGCAAGCGGCATCGCTCTGTCCGCATTTTTCAAGCGCGTCTGAGGAGGTCGCCATGTCTGTGCTTACTGCTGTCATCATCGGCCTCGCGATGGGCGTCCTGTTCGGTCTGGCGCTCGAAAAATCCCGCGTCATGGAGCCCGGCTTCATCATCGGCCAGTTCCAGATGCGCAACTTCATCATGATCAAGGTCATGCTGAGCGCGATCGCGACCGGCCTCGTCGTGCTCGCCGTGCTCAATGCGCTCGGCATGGTGAGCCTGAGCGTGAAGGCCGCGCTGGTCGGCCACATGGTGGTCGGCGGTCTCCTGCTCGGGGTCGGCATCGTCCTCGCCGGCGCCTGCCCGGGCACCACGCTCGCCCAGATCGGCGCCGGCTATCGCGATGCATGGGCCATCCTCGCGGGCGGCCTCGCCGGGGCATTCACCTACGGCTATTTCCAGAAGCCCATCGATGCCGCGCTCAACTGGTCGTCGATCGGCCTTGGCAATTGGGGCAAGATGACTCTGGTCGATCTCCTGCCGGGCGGCTTCCCGGCGCTGGCTTTGATCTTTGCGGCGCTGATCGTCGCCGGACTCATGGCGCTGGAGCGCTGGCGGCCCTGGCGCGAGGAGATGGAGCGCAATGATCCGCTCGCCAAAGCCGGCGGCAAGGCGCGGGCGGGCCGTTCGGCCTATGCCACGCCGGCCGAGTAACCGCACGACATGCCGTTCCAGCGCGGCCCGCTCCGGTCATCGGGGTGGGCCGTTTTTTGCCCGGGGATGCGCGGTTCTTTCCGGTCTTGACGGGGCGGGGGCCTTCGCCCATTCTCCGCCGCCATGATGATCCGCAACGCATTTTTCGGCATTTGCCGGGAGATTATTGGCTAGCGCTCCTCGCTGGCTGCGGCCGTCTTTTCTCCATCGAGACAAGAAAACGCCCGGAGCCAGCAGGCGCCGGGAGACCGTTCGTTTATGGAGTTGAAGCTCTACGACACGCTGACGCGCGAGAAGCGGGTGTTCAACCCGCTCGACCAGGATTGCGTGCGCATGTATGTGTGCGGGCCGACGGTCTATGACTTCGCCCATATCGGCAATGCGCGGCCGGTCATCGTGTTCGACGTGCTCTACCGGCTGTTGCGCCACCGCTACGGCAAGGATCATGTCAAATACGTCCGCAACATCACCGACGTCGACGACAAGATCAATGCGCGTGCGGCCGAGCGCGGCATCGCGATCCGTCAACTGACCGAAGAGACCTACAAGAACTTCAAGGAAGACGTGGCCGCGCTTGGCTGTCTGCCGCCGGATGTCGAGCCGCGCGCGACCGAGCATATCGACGAGATGAAAACGCTGATTGCGCGGCTGGTCGCCTCCGGCAATGCGTATGTCGAGCAGGAGCACGTGCTGTTCTCCGTTCCCTCGATGACGGATTACGGCCGGCTGTCGAAGCGCCCGCTCGACGAGATGATCGCCGGCGCGCGGGTCGATGTCGCCCCCTACAAGCGCGACCCGATGGACTTCGTGCTGTGGAAGCCGTCGAAGGAGAACGAGCCCGGCTGGCCGTCACCCTGCGGGATCGCGACGCCGGGCCGGCCCGGCTGGCACATCGAGTGCTCGGCGATGAGCTGGAAGCATCTCGGCGAGACCTTCGATATCCATGGCGGCGGCATCGATCTCGTCTTCCCGCATCACGAAAACGAAATCGCGCAGTCGCGCTGCGCCTTCCACACGGGTGTGATGGCGAACTTCTGGATGCACAACGGCTTCCTGCAGGTCGAAGGCGAGAAGATGGCCAAGTCGCTTGGCAATTTCATCACCATCCGGGAATTGCTGGAAAACTGGCAAGGATATGCCTGGCCGGGTGAGGCGCTTCGCTTCAACATGTTGCGGACGCATTACCGGCAACCGCTCGACTGGACTTACAATAGTCTTGATGAATCTCACAAAATTCTTTGGGACTGGTATGAGAAATTGCAGAACGTTGCGAGCGATACACAAGCTCCAGACTCAGTCGTGCGGGCGCTTTGCGACGATCTCAATACGCCACAAGCAATCGCGGAGCTTCATAAGCTGCACCGTGAGAGAAATTATTCGGGGCTATTGGCAGCGCTGTCCGTTATGGGTTTTTCCGGAAGGCGGCAAAAGATCCCGCGAATTGCGCCGGCGGCCGGAGCCGCGTCCGGGATATCGTCGGCGGTCGGCGCGGGACAAGCAGGCGTTGTTCCCGAGATGATAGAAAAGCTCATCAATGCCAGAGCTGTCGCACGTGCTGCCAAGAACTTTGCCGAATCCGACCGCATCCGCGGCGAGCTCGCGAAAATGGGTGTCGTGTTGAAGGACACCAAGGACGGTACCACCTGGGAGATCGCGCGATGAATGCGTCGGTGACGATGCGGCCGATCTTTCCCTCTACCCGCGTGCGGGGAAAGGGTGCCGAGCGGCGTGGCCGTGAGGCGGATGAGGGGGCGATGCCATCCTCACGATTGCCCCTCACCCGACTCGCTGCGCTCGCCGACCTCTCCCCGCAAGCGGGGAGAGGTGCGGAAAAGAAAGGCGCGCGATGATGGCGCGCGCCAATCCCACGCTTGCGCTGCGCCCGCTGCTGCCGGCGGATGCGCCGCTGCTCGCCGAAATCTTCCGCGCCAGCATCGAGGAATTGACCGCCGAGGATTATTCCGAGGCGCAGCGCGAAGCCTGGGCCGCGGCGGCCGATGACGCGGCGGCATTCGGCGCGCGGCTGGCC
>WBUW01000357.1 GCA_008933495.1 Pseudorhodoplanes sp. | reverse complement strand
GACGGGCTGCAAATCAATGCCGTGCTCGGCTTCTGCAACATGCTCTGGAAGCTGTTGCGCGAAATGAAGCCGGAGGAACGGCCCACCCACCTCGCCGTCGTCTTCGACAAGTCCGAGAAGACCTTCCGCAACGAGCTGTATCCCGACTACAAGGCGCACCGGCCGGAGGCGCCGGCCGACCTCATCCCGCAGTTTTCGCTGATCCGCGAGGCGGTGCGCGCCTTCGAGATTCCCTGTCTCGAACAGCTCGGCTACGAGGCCGACGACCTGATCGCGACCTATGCAAGGCTCGCCAGCCAAGCCAGGGCGACGACCACGATCGTGTCCTCGGACAAGGACCTGATGCAGCTCGTGGGTCCGACCGTCATCATGTACGACACGATGAAGGACCGCAGGATCGGCCCGGCCGAGGTGGTCGAGAAATTCGGCGTGCCGCCGGACAAGGTCGTCGAGGTGCAGGCGCTGATCGGCGATTCCACCGACAATGTGCCCGGCGTACCCGGCATCGGCGTCAAGACCGCCGCCCAGCTCATCGGCGAATACGGCGACCTCGAAACGCTGCTCGCCCGCGCCTCCGAGATCAAGCAGGAGAAGCGCCGGCAGACGCTGATCGACAATGCCGAAAGCGCGCGCATCTCGCGCCGGCTGGTCACGCTCGACCAGAATGTCGATCTCGATGTGCCGGTCGACGACCTCCTGGTGCACGAGCCCGACTACCGGAGGCTGATCGCCTTCCTCAAGGCGATGGAATTCAGCACGCTCACCCGGCGGGTGGCGGAAGCCGCCGAGATCGACGCCGCCCAGATCGAGGCCGATCCGAAATTGAGTGCGGGGTCACCCTCTCCCCCGTCCGGATCGTCACCTCCGCCCTTGCGGGAGAGGTCGCCCGCCGAAGGCGGGCGGGAAGGGGGTAACGGCACAGCGGAGACAAGCGGCTCATCCCCCTCCCCACCCCTCCGCCGCAGCGGCGGAGGGAGTGCGGCCGCGAGCGACGGCGCCAACACGCCGGCCGCGCTCGCCGCCGCACGCGCCGCGAGGATCCGCGCCATCCCGGTCGACCGCTCGCAATACGAAATCGTGCGCGATCTCGCGCGCCTGAAGGCATGGGCACAGCGCGCGCTTGAAGAGGGCGTGCTCGCCATCGACACCGAGACCAACAGCCTCGACCCGATGCAGGCGGTGCTGTGCGGTTTCTCGTTCGCAGTCACCCCGAACGAAGCCTGCTATGTGCCGCTCGCGCACCGCAAGGACGGCGGCGGCGAAGGGTTGTTCGATTCCGGCCTGGACGACAACCAGATTGCCGAGCGTGACGCGCTCGCCGCCATCAAGCCGGTGCTGGAAGATCCCGGCATCCTCAAGATCGGGCAGAACCTGAAATTCGACTGGCAGGTGTTCGCGCGGCGCGGCATCGCGATCGCGCCCTGCGACGACACGATGCTGATCTCCTATGTGCTCGATGCCGGCCGCAACGGTCACGGCATGGACGAATTGTCGGAGCGCTGGCTCGGCCACAAGGCGATCGCGTTCCACGAAGTGGCGGGCTCCGGCAAGGCGCAGATCACGTTCGATTGCGTGGCGATCGAGAAAGCGGCCGAGTACGCCGCCGAGGATGCCGACGTCACGCTGCGGCTGTGGCTTGTGCTCAAGCCGCGGCTTGCCGCCGAACACCTGACGCAGGTCTACGAGACGCTGGAGCGGCCGATGGTGCCGGTGCTGGCGCGCATGGAGGCGCGCGGCATTTCCATCGACCGGCAGGTGCTGGCGCGTCTCTCCGGCGAATTCGCCACCGATGCCGGCCGCCTCGAACAGGAAATCCACAAGCTCGCCGGCGCGCCGGTCAATCCCGGCAGCCCCAAACAGCTCGGCGACGTGCTGTTCGGCAAGCTCGGGCTGCCGGGCGGCACCAAGACGAAGACCGGCGCCTGGTCGACCTCCGCCTCCGTGCTCGAAGACCTGGCCGAGGCCGGCCACAAGCTGCCGCAGACCATTCTCGACTGGCGTCAGGTCGCGAAATTGCGCTCGACCTATACCGACGCGCTGCCGACGTTCGTCAATCCGGACACCCAGCGCGTGCACACCTCCTACGCGCTCGCCGCGACCACGACCGGCCGCCTGTCCTCGTCCGAGCCCAACCTGCAGAACATCCCGGTGCGCACCGAGGCGGGGCGCAAAATCCGCCGCGCCTTCATCGCCACGCCCGGGCACAAGCTCGTCTCCGCCGACTATTCGCAGATCGAATTGCGGCTTCTCGCCGAGGTCGCCGACGTGCCGGCGCTGCGCCAGGCGTTCCGGGACGGCGTCGACATTCACGCCATGACCGCGTCGGAAATGTTCGGCGTGCCGGTCAAGGACATGCCCGGCGAAATCCGCCGGCGCGCCAAGGCGATCAATTTCGGCATCATCTACGGCATTTCGGCCTTCGGGCTTGCCAACCAGCTCGGCATCGCGCGTGAGGAAGCCGGCGCCTATATCAGGAAATATTTCGAGCGCTTCCCCGGCATCCGCGACTACATGGACGAGACGCGCGACTTCTGCCGCGCGCACGGCTATGTGGTCACGCTGTTCGGGCGCAAGTGCCATTACCCCGACATCAAGGCGAGCAATCCTTCGGTGCGCGCCTTCAACGAGCGCGCCGCCATCAACGCGCGCCTGCAGGGCTCGGCCGCCGACATCATCCGGCGCGCCATGGTGCGCATGGAGGACGCGCTGGCGAAAGCGAGGCTCTCCGCGCAGATGCTGCTGCAGGTGCACGATGAACTGATCTTCGAAGTGCCGGAGAAGGAAGTGGAGAAGACCTTGCCGGTGGTCAAGAAGATCATGGAAGACGCGCCGCACCCCGCCGTGCAACTGCACGTGCCGCTGCAGGTCGACGCCCGCGCCGCCGACAACTGGGACGAGGCGCATTAGTCCGGCGGCGCATATCGACCGCTCGTCCCCGCGGAAGCGGGGACCCGGAGCGATTGAGCGATGAGCTTCTGCGTTTATATGCCGGCAAGCCGCAGAAACGGCACGCTCTATATTGGAATGACGGACGATCTCGTCAGGCCAACCTGGCAGCATCGTGGGGGCGCCATCCCCGGATTCACCAAGCAGTATGACGTCAAAATCCTCGTCTGGTATGAAGAACATTCATCGCGCGAGTCCGCGTTCGAAAGTGAAAGAAGAATGAAAAAATGGAATCGATCGTGGACGATCCGTATGATTGAATCGTTCAATCCCCAGTGGCGCGATCTGTACGATCAAATCGCAAACTGGAAAAAGCTGGGTCCCGTTTTCGCGGGGACGAGCGGCCTGTTCGCGCTCCGAAATATAAAAGAAGTACATCCCATGCCCTCCCTCTCCGCCTTCCCCGTCACCAGACGCTGGCCGTCCAAACACCCCGACCGTCTGCAGCTTTACTCGCTGCCGACGCCGAACGGGGTCAAAGTCTCGATCATGCTCGAGGAAACCGGGCTGCCCTACGAGGCGCACCTGGTCGACTTCGACAAGAACGACCAGCAGACGCCGGAGTTTCTCTCGCTCAATCCGAATGGAAAGATTCCGGCGATCCTCGATCCCGACGGACCGGGCGGCAAGCCGCTGGCGATGTTCGAATCCGGCGCCATCCTGCTCTATCTCGCCGACAAGACCGGCCAGCTCGCGCCGGCGAAGCCTGCGCTGCGCTACGAGACCATCCAGTGGGTGTTTTTCCAGATGGGCGGGATCGGGCCGATGTTCGGGCAGGTAGGATTCTTCAACAAGTTCGCGGGCAGGGATTATGAGGACAAGCGCCCATTGCAGCGCTACCTGAACGAATCGAAGCGCCTGCTCGGCGTGCTCGAGACGCGCCTGAAGTCTCGGCCGTGGATCATGGGCGACGACTACACCATCGCCGACATTTCCATGCTCGGCTGGGTGCGTAACCTGATCGGCT
>WBUW01000356.1 GCA_008933495.1 Pseudorhodoplanes sp. | reverse complement strand
GGTCGGAGTCGTGCTGCCGGCCTGGGTTGCAAACACCTGGCCTTGCGCGTTGATCGTGACCGACGTGGCATTCTGCGGCAGCGTGATCGCCGGCTGCACGAGATTGCCCTGGATGGTCACCAGGCGGCCCTGGGCGTCGATTTCGAACGAGCCGTCGCGGGTATAGGCGGTGCGGCCGTCGGGAAGCTGGATGCGGAAGAATCCCTCGCCGCGGATCGCAACGTCATAGTCCTTGCCGGTCTGCAGGATGCTGCCCTGCGTCATCAGGCGCGGCGTGCCGACGGTCTTGACGCCCGAGCCGAGCTCGACGCCGGCGGGCAGGATGTTGCCCTGGTCGGACGTCTGGGTGCCGACCCGGCGCACGTGCTCGTAGAGCAGATCCTGGAACTCGGCGCGCTGGCGCTTGTATCCGGTGGTCCGCATGTTCGCGATATTGTTGGAGATGACCTGGACGTTGAGTTCCTGGGCCATCATCCCGGTCGCGGCGGTATGGAGTGCTCGCATGTTACGCTCTCCTCGAATTCACGCTCAGGCCGGTACTTCGGCAAGTTTTTCGACCGAGCCGCGCCGCATGTCGCCCTGCTGTTGCAGCATGGTGGAGACCTGGGTGTAGTTGCGCGCGACCTCGATCATGCGGGTCATGGCGATGACACCGTGGACGTTGGATTGCTCGAGTGAAAACTGGATCACCTGCGCAGCCGCCGGCGCCGCCGGCTGCGGCTCGACGCCTTGCGGCGCCAGGAAGGTCGAGCCGCCGTCCTTCTGCAGGCGCTGGGCGGCCGCGAACGTGACGAGCCGCAGCTTCCCGCGCGAGCCGCCGGGAACGCCGATCGAGCCGTCACGGCCGATCGTGATGTCGCGGTCGTTGGTCTGGAACTGGATCGGGCCGTTTTCGCCGACGACCGGATGGCCTTCCGTGGTCACGAGCTGGCCTTGCGGGTTGATGTGCAGCGATCCGTTGCGCGTATAGCGCTCGCCGCGCGGGGTCTGCACCACCAGAAACGCGTCGCCGTTGATCGCGACATCGAGCGGGTTGCCGGTCTGGTGGACCGGGCCCTGGCTCATGTCGTGCCAGGTCGAGCGGTCGACCACATAGGACAGGCGCTGGTCCGGGCGCGCCGCCTGGTCGGCGCGCGCCCCGGGCATGAGATATTCTTCGAAAATTGCGGTGTCGGCCTTGAAGCCGGTCGTATTGATATTGGCGATGTTGTTGGCGACCACGTCCATTTCGCGGCGCAGGGACATCTGGCGCGAAAGGCCGATGAGAAGGGCATTCTCCATCGCATTGCTCCCCGATCCGGTCCGGCGCAGGCCCTCCATGGCCGGGCGCCGACATTGAGTACCGCCACGCTCTCCCAAGCCGGGCGGCCCCAGGCGCTTTGCAGCCGCCGTGCCACGCGCGGAAACCAAGTCAAATCAGTGACTTGAACGGAAGACGATCGGCTGCGGCGGCGGCCGCGACGGCAGTTTCGTCCGTCTCACCCGGCAAAAATTACCGGTTCGGCGGGCAAAGAAAGTTTCCGTTAACCAATCCGGCCCTAACGTTCCGCAATCGGCGCGTCGGGTTTTCTGCGGCTGCGGCATCTCCTTGCCGGTCGTCCGCCGCATGGTCGGAGTGCGCCACGGGATGCGAGCGGGAGGCTTTGACCAATGGCGACGAAGAAGAAGCAGATCGAAGCCGAGGCCGCTGTCGACGAGGGTGCCGAAGGCGAAGCCGCGCCCGCCAAGGTGCGCAAGCTTCCGCTCAAGCTGATCGTCATCGCCGCGACCGCCTTGCTGATTCTGGGCGGCGGCGGAACCGCCGCCTACTTCATCCTCGGCGCCAAGAACGCATCGCAGGCAACGGCCGCGGCCCAGCCCAAGCCGCCGGTCTTTCTCGATCTGCCCGATACCCTCGTCAATCTGGCAAATGCCGGCGGCGACCGTGCGCAATATCTGAAGATCAAGATCGTGCTGGAAATGCCGGACCAGACCATGGTGCAGCAGGTGCAGCCGGTGCTGCCGCGCGTCATGGATGCGTTCCAGACCTATCTGCGCGAATTGCGTCCGACCGACCTCGATGGGTCCGCCGGTCTTTACCGGCTGAAGGAGGAATTGACGCGGCGCGTGAACGCCTCGATTTCGCCCAATCGCATCAACGCGGTCCTGTTCAAGGAAATCGTCGTACAATAAGGACCGGGTGCGGCGATGGCCAACAATCCGATCGACCAGGACGCCCTCGCCGCAGAATGGGGGCTCGCCCTTGAATCCGACGACGTGGCGGCGCCCGTTCCGCCGCCGGTCAAGGCCGCGCCGCCGCCCGCGGATGCCGACGACGTCGCCAGCCAGTGGGAGGCGATGGTCGAGGAGAATCAGTCGACCCAGACCAGCAAGGGCGCCGACCGCATCCTCAATCAGGAAGAAATCGATGGTCTGCTCGGGTTCAATCTGGCGGACCTCAATTTCAGCGACAATTCCGGCATTCGCGCCATCATCGACTCGGCGATGGTCTCCTACGAGCGTCTGCCGATGCTCGAAATCGTCTTCGACCGGCTGGTCCGGCTGCTGACGACGAGCCTGCGCAATTTCACCTCGGACAATGTCGAAGTCTCGCTCGATACGATTACGTCGGTGCGCTTCGGCGACTATCTGAACTCGATCCCGCTGCCGGCCATTCTCGCGGTTTTCAAGGCGGAGGAGTGGGAAAATTTCGGGCTGTTCACGATCAATTCGAGCCTGATCTACTCGATCATCGATGTGCTGCTTGGCGGCCGGCGCGGTCAGAGCACGGTGCGGGTCGAGGGCCGTCCCTATACGACCATCGAGACCAACCTCGTCAAACGCATGATCGAGGTCGTGCTCGCCGACGCCGAGCTTGCGTTCAAGCCGCTGTCTCCGGTCAAGCTGAACATCGACCGGATCGAGACCAATCCGCGCTTTGCCGCGATCACGCGGCCGGCGAACGCGGCGATCCTCGTGCGCCTGCGCATCGACATGGAAGACCGCGGCGGCCATGCCGAGCTGCTGCTGCCCTATGCGACGATCGAGCCGATCCGCGGCGTGCTTCTGCAAATGTTCATGGGCGAGAAATTCGGCCGCGATCCGATCTGGGAAGGCCATCTCGCCACCGAAATCGCGCACGCCGAAATCGTGGTCGATGCCGTGCTTTACGAAGCCAAGCTCCCATTGCGCCAGATGATGGACCTGAAGGTCGGCGACACCTTGCCGCTCGCCGTCAAGCCGGATGCGCTGGTCGCCGTGCGCTGCGGCGACGTCACGATGACCGAGGGCCGGATGGGGCGAGTCGGCGACCGGGTTTCGGTCAAGGTGGCAAAATCGCTGCGCCGGCCGAGGACGACCTTGGCCATGTTCGAGAACAGCGACGAAACGAGAAACAGGGTGGATGCACAATGAACCAGTTGTTCGGACTGACGATCGAGAGCCTGGTGGCGGTCCTCTTGCTGCTCACGATTCTTTACTGTGCGCGCCTGAATGCCCGCCTCAAGCTGCTGAAAGCCGACGAGAGCGCGATGAAAGCGACCATCGTCGAGCTGGTGAACGCGACCGAGCGCGCCGAACGCGCGATCGCCGGTCTGAAGCTCACAGTGCAGGAAGCCGAAGAAACGCTGGCGCCGCAATTGCGCGATGCCGACGCCTTCAATCTCGCCATGACGGAAAACCTGCGCGCCGGCGACGACGTGCTGGGCCGTCTGCGCCAGATCGCCCATGCCGGCCGGCTGCTCAACGGCGAGCGTGACGACGGCGCGGTCCGCGCGGCGCCCGCGGCAACGCCATCGGCGCGCGCCGGCGGCGATGCGCCATCCGACACCGCCGCGATCGTTGCCGCCGCGCAGGCTTTTGCCGAGCGCAATCGCAGCCGCGTGGACGGTCTTGCGGCATGATCCGCTATCTGCGCGATTTCCGTCTCGTGCCGATCGTGCT
>WBUW01000355.1 GCA_008933495.1 Pseudorhodoplanes sp. | reverse complement strand
CCGTGAAGTTTCATCTTCGGCAGAAATTGCCGCCCCTCGGTCACCAGAAAATCCCGCAAGGCGCCCGCCGCCGGCATCAGCCGCTTTGCGGCCGGTCGTACCACAAACCAATGCCGGATTTCCGGGAGCCCGACGACGTCGAGCACGACCAGACGTCCGTCGTTGATTTCTGATGCGATCGTATGGCCGGATATGAAAGCAATGCCAAGACCTGCGATAACGGCCTGCTTGATCGTCTCGTTAGATCCGATCTCCATGCCGATACGTGGCTTGATATCGTGCCGCGCCAGAAACCGCTCGGCCAATAAACGTGTGCCCGAGCCGACCTCGCGCATAAGCAGCGTCTCGCCTACGATTTTCTGCGGCGCGATCGCGCGCTGGCGCGCAAGCCGGTGGTCGGGCGGCGCGATGATGACCTGCGGGTGATCGCCGATCGGCGTCCTCTCAACCTCGATGCCCTCCGGCGGCCGCCCCATGACGGCGACGTCAAAGCGCCCGTCTCGGAATGCGGCGATGGTGTCCTCGCGGTTTCCGACAACCAGCTCGATGTCGATGCCGGGATGTGAGCGCGCAAAAGCAGCCAACATCTGTGGCGCGAAATATTTTGCGGTAGAAACGACGCCGACGGCGACGCGTCCATTTGCGAGCGATTTGAGTCCCGCCAGTCCGGCAGCACAATCGGCGATAACCGCATCGATTCGTTCGGCCGCCGCTAGCACCTCGCGACCTGCGGCGGTGAGCCTAATGCCACGCCCGTCGCGTTCGAACAGCGGCAGCCCGACGTCGGCTTCAAGCTGGTGCATCTGCATGGTGACGGCGGGCGGCGTCACATTGGAGGCCTCGGCCGCGGCGGCGAAGCTGCCACTGCGCGCTGCCGCCGCGAGCAGCCGCAATTGTTTGATCGTGATGTTGCGCATCCGCATATTCAGAAAAAATGAATATTGGTATAAAATAATTCAAATTCATTTAATTGGCAAGTCCGTTTAGGGTTCTCGTGACCGGGAAAGGCCACAATGGATCACCGAACCAAACTGACGAAAATTCGCGACAGCAAGCAGCGCTACAAAGCCGGCGTGCTGAAATACGCCCAGATGGGCTACTGGGACAGCGATTACGAGCCGACGGCCACGGACGTCCTGGCACTGTTCCGGGTGACGCCGCAGGATGGCGTCGACCCCATCGAGGCGGCGGCCGCTGTCGCCGGCGAGTCCTCGACCGCCACCTGGACGGTGGTGTGGACCGACCGTCTGACCGCCTGCGAAGCCTACCGCGCCAAGGCCTACCGGGTGGAACCAGTACCGAACCAACCTGACCAATACTTCTGTTATGTCGCCTATGACCTCGATCTGTTCGAGGAGGGTTCAATCGCCAATCTAGCCGCTTCGATCATCGGCAACGTATTCAGCTTCAAGCCGCTCAAAGCCTGCCGGCTGGAGGACATGCGGCTGCCCCCTGCCTATGTGAAGACCTTTCGTGGCCCGCCCACCGGCATCGTGGTCGAGCGCGAGCGCCTCGACAAGTATGGTCGTCCGCTGCTCGGCGCGACCACGAAGCCGAAGCTTGGTCTCTCCGGCAGGAATTACGGCCGCGTGGTTTACGAGGCGCTGAAAGGCGGTCTCGATTTCACAAAGGACGATGAGAACATCAATTCGCAGCCGTTCATGCACTGGCGCGATCGTTTCCTCTACGTGATGGAGGCGGTCAATCGCGCCGTCGCCGAGACCGGCGAGGTCAAGGGCCACTATCTCAACATCACCGCCGGCACCATGGAGGAGATGTACAAGCGCGCCGAGTTCGCGAAGGAACTCGGCTCGGTAATCGTGATGATCGATCTCGTCGTCGGCTACACCGCCATCCAGTCAATCAATAACTGGGCGCGAGACAACGACATGATCCTGCACATGCATCGCGCAGGCCACGGTACCTATACGCGGCAAAAGAACCACGGCGTTTCGTTCCGCGTCATCGCGAAATGGCTGCGACTTGCCGGTGTCGACCATCTGCATGCCGGCACCGCGGTCGGCAAACTGGAAGGCGATCCGATGACCGTGCAGGGCTATTACAACGTCTGCCGCGAGCCGAAGAACGCGATCGATCTACCGCGCGGACTGTTCTTCGAGCAGGACTGGAGTGGCATCCGCAAGGTGATGCCCGTCGCCTCCGGCGGTATCCATGCCGGGCAGATGCACCAATTGCTACATCTGTTCGGTGATGACGTAGTGCTGCAGTTCGGGGGCGGCACCATCGGCCACCCCATGGGCATTCAGGCCGGCGCGACCGCCAACCGCGTCGCGCTTGAGGCCATGGTGCTGGCTCGCAACGAGGGTCGCGATCTCATAAGCGAGGGCCCGGAAGTCCTGGCCAATGCCGCCAAATGGTGCCAACCCCTGCGCGCTGCGCTCGATACCTGGGGCGATATCACGTTTGAATACACTTCGACCGACACCTCCGACTTCGTGTCGACCACCACAGCGGCCTGAACCCTGGAGAGATACGAAGATGCGAGTGAACCAGGGAGCCTTCTCTTTCCTGCCCGATCTCGACGACCGACAAATCGCGGCGCAGGTCGATTATTGCCTGCGGCAAGGCTGGGCGGTGAGCATCGAGTTCACCGACGACCCGCATCCCCGCAACACCTATTGGGAGATGTGGGGCATGCCGATGTTCGACCTGCGAGACCCGGTCGGCATCATGCAGGAGATCAAGGCCTGCCGTGCGGCCCATCCGGATGTCTACCTGCGGGTCAATGGTTTCGACGCGACACGCGGCTGGGAAACCATCCGCCTGTCTTTCCTGGTCCAGCGTCCCATCGACGAGCCCGGCTTCCGGCTCGATCGCCTGGAGGTGCAAGGACGTACCATCCGTTATGCCCTGCAGGCCTATGGCGCCGATCGCCCGGTCGGCCGACGGTACCAGGCTGAGCAAACAGCGCGAAGCGAGCGATGAGCATCTCCGGGCCTGCCGCCGCTTTTGCACCGGCCAGCGCGGTGGTCGAGCTCAAGGCATTGCAAGCCGAGACCGATATTGCCACGCCTATCGCTGAGCTCGAGCGTGAACTGGTCGGACTCGCCCCGGTCAAGCAGCGTATTCGCGAGATCGCGGCCTTTCTGCTGGTGACGCGTGCGCGCGAGCAGGTCGGCCTCGTGGCGTGCGCGCCGACTCTGCATATGTCCTTCACCGGAAATCCAGGCACCGGCAAGACCACGGTGGCTCTGCGCATGGCAAGCATCCTGCACAAGCTCGGTTACGTGCGCAAAGGCCATCTGGTGTCGGTCACCCGCGACGATTTGGTCGGACAATATATCGGTCACACCGCACCCAAGACAAAGGAAGTGCTCAAACGCGCCATGGGCGGCGTGCTGTTCATCGATGAGGCTTACTATCTGCACCGGCCGGAGAACGAAAAGGACTATGGCCAGGAGGCGATCGAGATCCTGCTGCAGGTGATGGAGAACCAGCGCGAGGACCTGGTGGTGATCCTCGCCGGCTATCGCGACCGCATGGCCACCTTCTTTGCCTCCAACCCGGGCTTTGGTTCGCGCATCGCGCATCACATCGATTTTCCCGACTATGGCGACGGCGAGTTGCTCGCCATCGCTGAGGTCATCGCCGAGGAAAGCCAGTATCGACTGAGCGCGGACGCGCGCGAAGCGATGGCCGAATACGTCGCACGCCGGCGACAACAGCCGAATTTTGCCAATGCCCGCTCGATCCGTAATGCGATCGACCGGGCCAGGCTGCGGCAGGCCATGCGGCTCTACCAGGAAGGTGGTGCAATCGATCGCAACGGCTTGATGACGATCGAAGCGGTCGACATCAAAGCAAGCCGGATTTTTGCGGACTGACGGCGGGAAGAACCGTCAGTGCCAAGGGGGCGTCATGACGAGTAACTTGAGCTTGGATGGTTACCTTGCAGCCTGGACAAAGGG
>WBUW01000354.1 GCA_008933495.1 Pseudorhodoplanes sp. | reverse complement strand
GCCCGGTTGAAATGATCGTCCGCCATGTCCGGTTCTGCGACCTGTGTTTTGTTCAAAATCGGTTCGTCGGCGTGTGACCGCGCCATTGGCCACGATTCGATCCGTCACGTCAGCGGCGACCGAGCCCGTTCAGCGCATTTCTTCCGGCGCCGAAACGCCGAGAATGGCAAGCCCTGATGCCAGCACCGTCATGACGCCCTGGACCAGTGCCATGCGCGCCAGAGTTAGTTCTCGATCATTCTGGATAATGAAGCGTAAATGAGGCAGGTCCTTGCCGCGCGTCCATTGCGCATGAAATTCACTAGCTAATTCATAGAGATAGAAGGCAACCCGGTGCGGCTCATGGGCCGCCGCCGCGGCTTCGATGAGGCGCGGAAAGAGCGCGATTTTCCGCATCAGGCTCAGTTCCGCCGCATCGTCGAGGCGCTCAAGCGCCGCCGCCGCAACGAGCGCGGCGCGCGCGGCAGGGTCCGCCGGCAGATCGGGGAGCTGCTCGCGCGCCATCCGGAAAATCGAATGCGCGCGCGCGTGACCATACTGGACATAGAACACGGCATTGTCGCGCGACTGCTCGATGACCCTGGCGAGGTCGAAATCGAGCACCGCATCGTTCTTGCGGAACAGCATCATGAAGCGCACGGCGTCGCGGCCGACCTCCTCGACGACCTCGCGCAGGGTGACGAACTCGCCCGCCCGCTTCGACATTTTCACCGGCTCGCCGCCGCGCAGCAGCTTGACGAGCTGGACGATCTTGACATCGAGCACGGCCTGCCCGCCGGTCGCCGCCTTCACCGCCGCCTGCATGCGCTTGATGTAGCCGCCATGATCGGCGCCCCACACGTCGATCAGGTTGCGAAAGCCGCGGTCGAACTTGGACCTGTGGTAGGCGATGTCGGAGGCGAAATAGGTGTAGCTGCCGTCCGACTTGAGCAGCGGGCGATCGACATCGTCGCCGAAATCGGTGGCGCGGAACAGCGTCTGCTCGCGGTCCTCCCAGTCCTCGACCGGCGCGCCCTTGGGCGGCGGCAGACGGCCTTCATAGATTTCGCCGCGCGCGCGCAGCCAGGCGATGGTCTTGCCGACCACGTCGCCCGCCTCGACCAGCGAGCGCTCGGAAAAGAAGACGTCGTGGTTGACGTTGAGGGCGGCGAGATCCTCGCGGATCGCCGTCATCATCATGGCGATCGCTTTCGCGCACACGATCGGCAGCCATTCGCGTTCCGGCTTTTGCCTGAGGCCGTCGCCGTGTTCGTCGGCGAGCGCCGCGCCGACCGGCTTCAGATAGTCGCCCGGATAAAGCCCCTCCGGGATCGCGCCGATGTCCTCGCCGAGCGCCTCGCGGTAGCGCAGGTAAGCCGAGCGCGCCAGCACGTCAACCTGCGCGCCGGCATCGTTGATGTAGTATTCGCGCGTCACGTCGTAGCCGGCGAAGGCGAGCAGGTTGGCCAGCGCATCGCCGAACACCGCGCCGCGGCAATGGCCGACATGCATCGGCCCGGTCGGGTTGGCGGAGACATATTCGACATTGACCTTCTCGCCGCCGCCCAGCCGCGAGCGGCCATAGTCGCGGCCTTCGCCGATCGCCTGGCGCAGCGCCTGCGTCCAGGCCTGCGGCTTGAGCGTGAGATTGATGAAGCCGGGGCCGGCAATTTCGGTCGCCGCGACCAGCGGGTCCGCGCCCAGCCTGCCGGCAATGGCCGCGGCCAGTTCGCGCGGTTTGCAGCCGGCATCCTTGGCCAGCACCATGGCGGCATTGGTCGCCATGTCGCCGTGCGCGGCATCGCGCGGGGGCTCGACCAGCACGCGCGCGCGCTCAATGCCGCCCGGCAGCACGCCCTCGGCGACGAGCGCGTCGAGGACCGCAAGCACGCGGTCGTGGATGACGGCGAACAGATTCTGGGGCCGGTCGGTCGGAGCCATTGGACGGCGGTTGCAACGGGGGCTGGCGGGCGGCGCGGCCTAACCCGTTTCGCCGCCGGAGTCAAAAATCGAGAGGTTGCTGTTTGTCTTTCATCAACGCTGCGCGCGCGCGCCACGCCTCGCTTTAGCGCAGCGGCGGGGTCACGGCAAAGAAACGGGCGTGCTCTTCCAGCGCATAGCGGTCGGTCATGCCGGCAATGAAGTCGCCGATCCGCCGCGCCCTGCGCGCGTCGGCGCGCCCGGCAAGCCCGGCGCGCCATTCCTCCGGCAGGTCGCCGGGATTGGCCGTGTAGTGCGCGAACAGGTCGCGCACCACCTCCTGCGCCTGGTCCATCACGTCCATGACGCGGCGGTGCCGGTACATGCGCGGATAGAGAAAGTCCTTGATGCCTTTTTCCGCTTCCGCCATCGCCGCGGAACACCCGACCACCGGCGCGCCGGCCTGGCGCACCGCCTCGACATCGGCCGGTGCCAGCGCGGCAAGCCGGCGGTCCGATTCGGCGATGGCGTCCTCGATCATCCAGGTGATCAGCCGGCGCACCAGTTCGTGCGTCGCGCGCGCGGGTTCGAGCGCGGAATAGCGGGCGCGGATGTCGCGGATGAAACCGCCGGTCAGCGACACCTGCGCAAGGTCGTCGAGCGTGAACAGGCCCGCGCGCAGGCCGTCGTCGATGTCGTGGGCGTCATAGGCAATGTCGTCGGCAATGGCGGCGGCCTGCGCTTCCGCGCTGGCATAGCTCCACAATTGCAGATCGCAGGTGTCGTTGTAGGCACGGATCGCCAGCGGAAGGCCCGCCTGCGCGTAATGGCCGACGGCGTTGCCGGCGCGGTCGGTCAGCGGGCCGTTATGCTTGACGAGCCCTTCGAGCGTCTCCCAGACGAGATTGAGACCGTCGAAGCCGGCATAGCGGCGCTCGAGCGCGGTCACCACCCGCAGGCTTTGCGCATTGTGATCGAAGCCGCCGGCCGCCTGCAGGCAGGCCGCCAGCGCGCGCTCGCCGGCGTGGCCGAACGGCGGATGGCCGAGATCGTGGGCGAGCGCCAGCGCCTCGGCGAGGTCCTCGTCGAGCCCGAGCGCGCGGGCGATCGAGCGGGCGATCTGCTGGACTTCGAGGGTATGGGTCAGCCGGGTGCGGTAATGGTCGCCCTCGTGGAACACGAAGACCTGGGTCTTGTATTTCAGCCGCCGGAAAGCGGCCGAATGGATGATGCGGTCGCAATCGCGCCGGAAGTCGTTGCGGGTCGGGCTCGGCGGCTCGGCCACGAGCCGGCCGCGGCTGCGGCCGGGATCGGAGGCATAGCGGGCGCGCGGGCGGGCGTGGACGGCCATGGACGGTCTCGGGTCCCCCGGCGTCGATTGACGCGGCGGACCGGCGCACTTAACTATCGGGCATGGCTTCTGGCAATGTAACGGTGACCGACCGCGCGGTCCGCAAGATCGCCGGCATCCTGCAAGCCGAACCGGCCGGCGCCATGCTGCGCGTGAGCGTCGAGGGCGGTGGCTGCTCCGGCTTCCAGTACCGCTTCGATGTCGAGCGCGAGCGCGCCGGCGACGACCTCGTGCTCGCAACCGGCGGCGCCACGGTCGTGATCGATCCGGTCTCGGTCGGATTCCTGGCCGGCGCGGAAATCGACTATGTCGACGACCTGATCGGCGCCGCGTTCAAGATCAACAATCCGAACGCCAAGTCGTCCTGCGGCTGCGGCACGAGCTTTTCGCTGTAGGCCGGCGGCAGCCGCGCCATATCCTCGTCCGCCGCTTACGGATTGACGATCCGGCCGATGCACGCGCCATAGTGCGGGTCGCTGAAGCCGGCGCAGGAATTGCGCAGGCTGCGGGCGAGAATGTCGCCGTACAGGCAGGAACCGCGTGCCCGGCGCTTGCAATTGTCGTAGCCGGCGAGCGCCTGCGACACGTAGGATCGCACGCTTGCCGATGCCCAGCCGCTGCGCACGTCGGCGTACAGCTTCTTGTGGCAGACATCGCAATCATAGGCCGCGCGTGCCGCCGGCACCCGAC
>WBUW01000353.1 GCA_008933495.1 Pseudorhodoplanes sp. | reverse complement strand
CAGGAATTCCTCGGGCTCGCCTATTTCGCCGAAATCCCGGCGGTCATTTTCAACGTGCAGCGCGCCGGCCCCTCCACCGGCATGCCGACGCGCACGCAGCAATGCGACCTGATCTGCTGCGCCTATGCCTCGCACGGCGACACCAAGCATGTGCTGCTCTTCCCCGAGGACCCGGCGGAAGCCTTCGAATTCGGCGCCATCTCCTTCGATCTCGCCGACCGGTTGCAGACGCCGGTCTTCGTCATGCTCGATCTCGACATCGGCATGAACCACCGCCTGTGCCGGCCGCTGACCTGGGACGACGCGCGCACCTACGACCGCGGCAAGGTGGTGACGGCGGAGGAGCTGGAGGCCGGCCGCGAATTCGGCCGCTATCTCGACGTCGACGGCGACGGCATCCCCTACCGCACCTATCCGGGCACGCACCCGACCAAGGGCTCGTTCTTCACGCGCGGCACCTCGCGCGACCACTACGCCAAATACACCGAGGAAGGCGGGCCCTATGTCGACAACGTGCAGCGCCTGCTGCGCAAGTTCGAGACCGCCAAGGACCTCGTGCCGCGCCCGCTGATCGCCAATGCCGGCAAGCCGACCAAATACGGCGTGATCTATTACGGCTCGACCGCCCCGGCCATGGACGAGGCCATCGGCCTGATCGAGGCGCGCGGCCACAGGATCGACCGGCTGCGGCTGCGCGCCTTCCCGTTCCATTCCAGCGTCAACAGCTTCGTCGCCGACCACGACTTCGTCTATATCGTCGAACAGAACCGCGACGCGCAGATGCGCTCACTCATCGTCAATGAATGCGGGATCGATCCGGTGCGGCTCGTGCCGATCCTGCACTATGACGGCACGCCGATCACCGCGCGCTTCATCGCCGGCGCGATCGGCGACCATCTCGACCAGATGAAGATCGCGCCGCGGCGCAAGGTGGGAGCCTAGCGTTGCCCGCCTCGCTCACCACCCACGCTGCGTCATGGCCGGGCTCGACCCGGAAATCCATCCTTCCTCGTTTGACGGATTGCCGGGTCACGCCCGGCAATGACGCGGAAACACAGGCTGTGCCATGACCTACCTCGCCAAACCCCTATTCCACCACCCGGCGCTGCCCACGAACGCGCTCGGCTATACCCACCGCGACTACGAAGGCACGATCTCGACCTTGTGCGCGGGCTGCGGCCACGATTCGGTCACCGCCGCGATCATCGAGGCCTGTTTCGAACTCTCGATCGCGCCGCACCGGGTGGCGAAGATTTCCGGCATCGGCTGCTCGTCCAAGACGCCGACCTACTTTCTCGGCAATTCGCACGGCTTCAATTCCGTGCACGGGCGCATGCCCTCGGTGCTGACCGGCGCCAATCTTGCCAACCGCGACCTGATCTATCTCGGCGTGTCGGGCGACGGCGACTCGGCCTCCATCGGTTTCGGCCAGTTCGCGCACGCGCTGCGCCGCGGCGTGAACATGCTCTATATCGTCGAGAATAACGGCGTGTACGGCCTGACCAAGGGCCAGTTCTCGGCCACCGCCGACCGCGGCTCGAAATCCAAGCGCGGCGTCATCAACACCGACAATTCGATCGACCTTGCCGCCATGGCGCTGCAACTCGGCGCCACCTTCGTCGCCCGCTCCTTCTCCGGCGACAAGACGCAGCTCGTGCCGATCATCAAGGCCGGGCTCGAACACGAGGGTGCGGCATTCCTTGACGTCATCTCCCCGTGCGTCGCCTTCAACAACCATGCCGGCTCGACCAAGAGCTTCGACTATGTGCGCGAGCATAACGAGGCGGTGAACCGGCTCGACGTCCTGTCCGCGCGCGCGCCGATCACGGTCGATTATGCCGAAGGCACCATCCAGATCGTCGAGCAGCACGATGGCTCGCATCTCGTGCTGCGCAAGATCGGCGCCGATTACGATATCCATGACCGCTATGCGGCGATGAACTTCCTGCAGAAGCACGCCTCGCAGGGACAGATCGTTACCGGCGTGCTGTACATCCAGGACGATCCGGAAGATCTGCACCAGCACCTGAAGACCGTCGGCACGCCGTTGAACGCGCTCGGCGAGCGGGATTTGTGTCCCGGCGCGGCCGCGCTCGAAAAGATCAATGCCAGCCTGCGCTGACGCTGGCTATTGGTTGACGCACGCGCGCGTATAGGCGCCGATCTGTCCGGGCGGGACGCCGGCGGCCGTGCCGGCATGGAAGCAATCGCGTGCGCGGTCCTGAAAGCCCTGCCCCGCCGGCCGCGGCGGCGTCATCACCGGCCCGGTCGGCGCCTGCATACCCGGAACGAGAATGCCCGGCGCCCCGGCGCGTCCGAGCGGCGGCGTCTCGACGATGCGCGGGGCGGTGCCGAGCGGCGTCACCGTCGATTGATAGGGCGGCACCGGCGACGGCGAGGACGAGTCGCGCCGCCGGGGTCGCGGCCGCTCGGGCTCCTCGTTCATGATCGAGGGCGTGCCCGGGTCTTTCGGCGGGCGGTCGCGCGCGGCCGCGGCCACCGCCGCGGCGGTCGCGAAAAACATCGCAAAAGCAATGACTTGTGCTGGATTATTCACGCACGTTAGGTTCCGCTTGAAGTCCTTCAGGTCAGGCAGCAGCAACGATTCAAATAGGGCTGGAACCGCGCCCGGTCGATGCCCAGGCATTCGCCAGCTGCTTGCGGAACTTTCTATCGCGCTTGAGGTGCCATTCGCGGCTCATCGCGGCCTCCTTGCTCCTGTGACGTTCGCTATGGAGCAATATCCAGATGTGCCCGCGCGTGGAACGCGCGCCTGTTCCATCATTATGCCGTGCCAGCCGCAATTCGAGATCGTTGGTCCAGCCGACGTAAGTCAGATGGCGATTCCTTGTGAGGCATCCGAGCACGTAGACGAAAAATTGCGGCCGGGTCTTGCGTGCCGTCTTCGCAGCTTTCGGCGGACGCTTCATTTCTCCGGCGCTTCCTCGATGGGGTCATAGCGTTTGGCATCAAAGCCGAGCAGGTTCCAGCTCTGCTGCATGTGCGGCGGCAGCGGCGCGGTCACGTCGATCAAGCCGCCGCGCGGATGCGCGATCACGATGCGGCGCGCGAGCAGGTGCAGGCGGTTCTGCAGGCCGCCGGGCAGTTCCCAGTTTTCGATCGAGAAGTATTTCGGGTCGCCGACGATGGGATGCTTGATGTGCGCCATCTGCACGCGCAATTGATGGGTGCGGCCGGTCACCGGCTTGAGCGACAGCCAGGAAAGCCTGTTCGCCGCCGTCTCGACCACGGCGTAATAGGTGACGGCGTGGCTCGCGCCCTCCTCGCCGTGTTGCGCCACGCGCATGAAGCTGTCCTCGTCGCGCTCCTCCTTGGCGAGGAAGGTCGAGATGCGGCCCTGTCTGGGCTTGGGCACGCCCGGCACCAGCGCCCAGTAGATTTTGCGCGCGGCGCGCGAGCGGAAGGTCTTGGCGAGTGCGGCCGCCGAAAAGCGGTTCCTGGCGACCAGCAGGCAGCCCGCGGTGTCCTTGTCGAGCCGGTGCACGAGCCGCGGCCGCTGCCCGTCGCGCCCGGCCAACGCCGCGAGCATGCCGTCGATATGGCGGGTCGTGCCGGAGCCGCCCTGCACCGCAAGCCCCGCCGGCTTGTTGAGCACCATCACGTCGTCGTCCTCGTAGAGCATGATCGACTTCAGCAAGGCGCGGTCCTTGCTTTGCGCGGGGGCGCCGGCGCGCGGCTTGGGCGCTTCGAGCCGCAATGGCGGAATGCGCACCGACTGGCCGCGCTCCAGCCGGTCCTTCGGCTGCGCCCGCCGGCCGTTCACGCGCAGTTCGCCTTTGCGGATGATGCGCTGGATGTGGCTGAACGAAAGGCCGGGAAAGCGCGCTTCGAGAAACCGGTCGACGCGCATGCCGTCCTCGTCCGGCGTCACGGCGAGCGTCTGCACGCCGGCCGGAAGCAACGCCGGCGCCGCTTCGGCGCGCGGCCCGGACC
>WBUW01000352.1 GCA_008933495.1 Pseudorhodoplanes sp. | reverse complement strand
GCTCGTGCGCGCCTATCTCGTGCTTGGTGAATCCGAGCAGGCGCGGGCGGCTGCGCGCGACGCGCGCCAGGCCGTTGCCGGCGACGCGGAAAAGACCAAACGGCTCGACGAGGGGCTTCGCCGGCTCGGGATCGAAGGGTAAGCGGACATGGCCATGACCCGAAAACAACGGCGCCTGATCCTGATCGGCAGCGGATTGAGCGTGCTTGCGCTTGCCGCGCTGCTCGTCCTGACGGCACTCAAGGATTCGATCGTCTTTTTCAATTCACCGACCGACATCGTGGAGAAACAGGTCAAGCCCGGCAGCCGCATCCGCATCGGCGGGCTGGTTCAGCCCGGCAGCGTCGTGCGGAACAATCTCGATGCGCGTTTTGACGTCACGGACGGAAAAACCGCAATCCAGGTAAGCTATCGCGGAATCCTGCCCGACCTGTTCCGGGAAGGGCAGGGGATTGTCGCCGAAGGCGTGCTCACCGACAGCCGCGGTTTCGTCGCCGATACCGTGCTTGCCAAGCATGATGAGAATTACATGCCCAAAGAGGTGGCCGACGCGCTGAAGAAGCAGGGGCACTGGAAGGACGACTATGGCCGGAAGCCGCGCGACGGGGAGGGGCCGAAGTGACCGCCGAGATCGGCCACTATGCGCTCGTCCTGGCGCTGCTGCTCGCCCTGATCCAGGGCGTGCTTCCGATTGCCGGCGTGCGGCTGCGCGATAGCGTGCTGGCGGGAACCGGTGAGCCGCTCGCGATTGCGCAATTTGGCTTTGTTGCGGTGTCGTTTACGGCGCTGACCGCCTGCTATGTGACGTCCGATTTCTCGGTCTTCAATGTATTTCAGAATTCGCATTCAGAGATGCCGCTGCTCTACAAATTCACAAGCGTGTGGGGCAATCACGAAGGCTCGATGCTGCTGTGGGTTCTGATCCTCGCCTTCTTCGGCGCGCTGGTCGCGCTGTTCGGCGGCAATCTTCCGGCGACGCTGCGCGCGAATGTGCTCGGCGTGCAGGCCTGGATTGCGATTTCCTTTCTTTTGTTCGTGCTCTTGACCTCCAATCCGTTCGTGCGGCTCGCGCAAGTCCCGCTCGAAGGGCGCGACCTTAATCCGCTGCTGCAGGACATCGGTCTGGCCCTGCATCCGCCGTTTCTCTATCTCGGCTATGTCGGGTTTTCGATCGCTTTCGCCTTCGCGGTTGCCGCGCTGATCGAAGGACGCATCGATGCCGCCTGGGCGCGCTGGGTTCGCCCCTGGACGCTCGCGGCCTGGATTTTTCTGACGCTCGGCATCGCGCTTGGTTCCTACTGGGCCTATTACGAACTCGGCTGGGGTGGCTGGTGGTTCTGGGATCCGGTCGAGAATGCATCCTTCCTGCCCTGGTTGTCCGGCACCGCGCTGCTGCATTCGGCTGTCGTGATGGAGAAGCGCGAGGCGCTGAAAGTCTGGACGATATTGCTCGCGATCCTGACCTTTTCCCTCTCGCTCGTGGGTACATTCCTCGTGCGGTCCGGCGTGCTGACGTCCGTCCACGCATTCGCGACCGATCCCGCGCGCGGCGTCTTCATTCTCGCCATTCTCATCGTCTTTATCGGCGGGGCGCTTGCGCTTTATGCCTGGCGCGCGCCGCTGCTGCGACAGGGCGGCGTGTTTGCGCCGATTTCCCGCGAAGGCGCGCTCGTCTTCAATAACCTCTTTTTGACCGCGGCCTGCGCCACCGTTTTCATCGGCACCCTCTATCCGCTGGCGCTCGAAGCGCTTACCGGCGACAAGATTTCGGTGGGCGCGCCGTTTTTCAATGCAACCTTCGTTCCGCTTGCGCTGCCGTTATTGTTCGCGACGCCGTTCGGTCCGCTGCTCGCGTGGAAACGGGGCGACCTTTATGGCGCCGCGCAGCGCCTGACGGCGGCTTTTGCCATCGCAGTCCTCGTGGCAGCGGCGACCGCCGCGCTGACAACCGGCGGTCCGATACTCGCGCCGTTTGCGATCGGACTTGCCGTATTCGTGATGGCCGGCGCGCTGACCGATCTCGTCGAACGCACCCAGCTGTTGCGGCAGCGCTGGCCGGTCGCATGGCGCCGTGCAGCCGGCCTGCCGCGTTCGGCATTCGGTACCGCGCTCGCGCACTTTGCGCTCGGCGTGACGCTCATCGGGATCGTCGGCGAGAGTTATTTCACCGCGGAGCGCATATCGACAATCAGGCCGGGAGATACGATTGCCATATCCGGCTACCGGATTTCCTTCGAGGGCCTGGTCGCCCGCCAGGGTGCCAATTACCGCGAGGTGAGCGGCAGGCTTTCCGTGCGGCGCGACGGCGATCTGATCGGCATTCTCACCCCCGGGAAGCGGACTTATCCGGCGCGCGGAAATTCGACGAGCGAGGCGGCGCTGCTCACGCGCGGTTTCAGCCAGATCTATGTTTCGCTTGGCGATCCGAACCCGGACGGATCGGCTGCGATGCGCATCTACCATAAGCCGATGGTCCTGCTGATCTGGCTGGGCGCGCTGTTGATGGCGGTCGGCGGATTATTGTCGCTGTCCGACCGCCGCCTGCGGGTCGGTGCTCCGAAGCCGGCGAGGAAACCGGCACTACAGCCGGCACAGTGAGATAGCGATGAACGCGCTTCGCGTTATGCTTCTGGTTTCGGGCCTGTGTACGGCGCTGCCGGCGTTCGCCGTGCAACCCGACGAGATTTTGCCCGATCCGGCGCTGGAAAGCCGGGCGCGCGAATTGTCGCGTCAACTGCGCTGCATGGTCTGCCAGAACCAGTCGATCGACGATTCCGATGCGCCGCTGGCGCGCGATCTTCGCCTGCTGGTGCGCGAGCGGCTGTCTGCCGGCGACAGCGACCGGCAGGTGCTTGAGTTTCTCACCGCCCGCTATGGCGATTTCGTGCTGCTTAATCCGCGTTTCAGCGCGCGGACCGCATTGCTTTGGCTGACGCCGGTGGTGGTTTTCGGCGCGGGAGCGGTGGTCGCGATCATATTTCTGCGCCGGCAACGCGGCGCGCGGGGGGGCGAAGGCGATCCGGGACGCGAGGCGGCGTTGTCCACGCAGGAGCGTGCCCGCCTGGATGATCTGCTGAAACCCGGCCCCTGACCAGCGGGCATCTAAGAACATATTGATATAATTGGATTATCTGACTTATCGACATTACCAAGTTTTAATCTGCCCGACAGGTCGCTGTAAGGCGGGCGCTCCCATCTTAGTTTGCGAAAGGCGCGCACGCGCCGGCCGCGTTTCCTGATGGAGAGCACATCATGATTTCCCCTAGGTTTTTTCCCGGGCGCCGGACCCTGCTTCTGGCAACGACCATTGTCAGTTTCGGGGTCGCCACGCTTCTGGTCGCGCCTGATGCGGCCCGGCATGCTGCGTTCGCCCAGGACGTTTCGCAGCAGGCGCGGACGGTCGCGCGGCCTGTTGGCTTTGCGGATATCGTCGAGAAGGTGAAGCCGGCCGTTATTGCTGTCCGCGTGAAGGTTGATCGCGACGGGCCATCGAATGTCGATAGCGACAGTCCGCTCCCTCCCGGCTCTCCGCTGGAGCGCTTCTTCCGCCGTTTCGGAGCGCCGGACGATATGCCCCGAGCGCCGCGCGGTCCGCGTGGCCGTAACTTCACGACCGGCCAGGGCTCGGGCTTCTTCATTTCCGCCGACGGCTTTGCCGTGACCAACAATCACGTCGTCGACAAGGCCGAGACCGTCTCAGTCCAGACCGATGACGGCAAGAGCCATACCGCCAAGGTGATCGGCACCGATCCGCGCACCGATCTCGCCCTGATCAAGGTTGATGGCAACAATTTCCCCTTTGCCAGACTCTCCGACAAGCTGCCGCGCGTCGGTGACTGGGTTCTCGCGGTCGGCAATCCGTTCGGGCTGAGCAGTACCGTCACCGCCGGAATTGTGTCCGCGCGCGGTCGCGATATCGGCTCCGGTCCGTACGACGATTTTCTGCAGATCGATGCG
>WBUW01000351.1 GCA_008933495.1 Pseudorhodoplanes sp. | reverse complement strand
GTCCTCGACCAAAGCGGCGGCGATCGACCAGTCGGGGCGGCCGGCCAGGTAGGAGCGGGTGCCGTCGATGGGATCGACGATATAGAGGCGGCGGGCCTGCAGCCGCGACGGGTCGTCCTCGCTTTCCTCCGACAGCCAGCCGATGCCGGGCCGCGCCAGCGCCGCGCGCAGGAACCGGTCGACCGCGATATCGGCCTCGCTGACCGGAGAGTCCGCTGACTTGAACCAGCTGCGAATGTCGCCGCGAAAGGTTTTCAGCGCGATGGCGCCCGCCGCGCGCAGCGCGTCTTGCAGCTTCTGCGTCTCTTCGCGCCGGTCGATGCGCGCCTCACTGTCCGGCAATCGTCAGGCCCTCGACTCGCAGCGTCGGCGCATTGGTTCCATAGCGGAACGTCAGGTCGTTGGCCGGCGTCAGCGTGCGGAATATCTCGGACAGATGCCCGGCAATGGTCACTTCGCTGACCGGATAAGTGATTTCGCCGTTCTCGATCCAGAAACCGGCGGCGCCGCGGCTATAGTCGCCGGTGACGAGGTTGACGCCCATGCCGATCAGATCGGTGACGTAGAGGCCGTTGCCGGTCTCGGCGATCAGGGCCTGCGGGGTCAGCGGTCCCGGTTCGAGATGCAGATTGCTCGGTCCGGGACTGGGCGCCGACGACACGCCGCGATGGGCGTGGCCGGTCGTGGCAAGGCCCAGTTCGCGCGCGGTCGCGCTGTCGAGGAACCAGCTCCTGAGGACGCCGTCATCGACGACGGCCATGGCGCGGCCGCCAACGCCTTCGCCGTCGAACGGATGCGAGCGCAGGCCGCGCTTGCGCAATGGATCGTCGACGATGCGGATGCCGGGGGCGAACAGGCGCTCGCCCATGCGGTCGCGAAGAAAGCTCGACTTTCGCGCGACCGCAGCGCCATTGGCGGCGCTCGCCAGATGGCCGATCAGCGAGCCGGCGACACGCGGATCGAAAATGATCGGCACTTTCTGGGTTGCGACCTTGCGCGGGTTGAGCCGCTTGACGGTGCGCTCGCCGGCAAGGCGCCCGACCTGATCGGCCGGTTCGAGATCGGGCCGGTGCAGCGCCGAGGAGAATTCGTAGTCGCGCTCCATATGCGTGCCTTCGCCGGCAATCGCCATCATCGACAGGCCGTGGCGCGAAGACAGATAGGCACCCTTGAAGCCATGGCTGGTGACCAGCACCATGCCGCCGATCCCGCCCGAAGCGGACGCGCCGCCCGATTTGGTGACGCCTTTGACGGCGAGCGCGGCGTCTTCCGCGGTGCGCGCAATGGTTTCGAGGTCGGCCAGGGACGGAATCTCGGGATCGACCAGATCGAGGTCGGGATGCGTGCGCGAGAGCCGGTCGGCGTCGGCGAGCCCGGCATAGGGGTCCTCGGGCGCCACCCGCGCCATCGCCACCGCGCGCTCGGCCAGTGCCGATGCGCGCGATCCGGCGATATCGTTTGTGGACACGACCGCCTGACATTTGCCGACAAAGACGCGCAGGCCGATGTCGTCGCCTTCCGAGCGTTCGGATTCCTCCACCTCGCCTTCGCGGACCTGAACGGCAAACGACACCGAGCGGACGGCAACCACGTCGGCGGCGTCGGCGCCGGCCGTGCGCGCGGCCCGTACCAGGTTTTCTGCGAGATCGGCGAGGGCTGATTGGTCGAGAAGTGACGTCATTGCCCGACGATTTAGGGGGCGGGACGTGCTCTGACAAGGCGCCGGGTTGCCGGCAAAGGGCGCAATTCGCCCCGGCCCGGCAAGCTTGCGTCAAGCATCCTTGGCAACGGCGCATCAAGCATGGCGGCGCTAATCGGTGCCGCAACAGCCGGTTAACCAGCCTTGTTAAGCGGATTCCGAAAGCTCTGTGGCAGAGTTGTGCACATAACGGGCGGAAAAAGCCCGGGGGGAGTTGCTTTCGAGGCGTCAAATGGAGACCGGCGGGACCGCGCCTGCCGGGTCGGGCCGCAGCTTGCGGCTCGACCCCTTCGGCCTGCCCGTCCGCTTCCCGGCCAGCGATGCCGGGGCGGACGGGCAAATCCGGCAAATCGAACTCGATCACGACCGGGTCGTGCTCCGGCGGCAGGTCCGCGGCATGCGCATGGCGGTCGGCATTCCGGTATCGGCATTTTGCGGCGTGGCGCTGCGGCTGGTGCCGCCGCAGGGCGAATGCCCGGCGGCGGTCACGGTGACGCTCGACCATCCCGATCGCGCCTTGAGCGTTCCCCTGTTCGCGGACTGCGCGGGCGACGATATCGGCGCCATCTGGAAGGCCTGGGGGCGGGTGCTCGGCCTGCCATTGCTTGTCGCCGACCGCGACGGCTCGCTGCGCGAGCCGTTCGGCCGCGTCGGCGGTATCGCTACGGCAAAACCGCCGCCACGCCGGCGCCGGCGCACGGTGCTCAAGCGGCGGCGTCCTTCGATATTGCTGCGCCGCAAGCCGGGCCGCCGCCCTGCAATCGCGACCGTGCATCGGGGCGAGCGCGAAATCATCGCGCGCAATTGAAACGCGCGCGCCGCTACACCGCGTTGCGCAGCCAGGCGTCGAGGATCATTCCGGCAAACAGGATGAGCCCGGCGTCACGGTTGGACTTGAACAGCCGCAGGCAAAGCGCGGGATCGGATATGGCGATCCGGCGCACCTGCCAGGCGAGATGGATCGCAAACGCGACGAGACCGGCGGCGAATGCGAGCCCGGCGCCCGCGAGCCCGCCGGCTGCGCCAATCAAGACAACGCTTGCTGCATAGAAAGCGGCCAGTATCGGCTTCGTGTTCTCGCCGAACAGGATCGCGGTCGACTTGATGCCGATCAGGGCGTCGTCTTCGCGGTCCTGATGGGCATAGATCGTGTCATAGGCGATCACCCAGCAGATCGAGCCGGCATAGAGCACGAAAGCGGGCGCGTCGAGCCGGCCGAACATCGCCGGCCAGCCCATCAGCGCGCCCCACGAGAAGGCGAGGCCAAGTCCGATCTGCGGCCAATAGGTAACGCGCTTCAGAAACGGATAGACCACGACGGTCGCAAGCGAGGCGAGACCGGTGGCGATCGTGAAGAGGTTGAACTGCAGCAGCACGGCGAACCCGACCAGGGCCTGCACGACCAGGAATACGAACGCCTGCAGGGGCGTGACCTGGCCCGAGGGGATCGGCCGCGAGCGGGTGCGTTCCACTTTGCCGTCGAGATCGCGGTCGACGAGATCGTTCCAGGTGCAGCCCGCACCGCGCATGGCGAAGGCGCCGATGAAGAACAGCGCGACATGCCAGGGATTGGGCCAGGGTAGGCCGGCGGCGATGGCCGCCAGACCGGCCGACCACCAGCACGGCATCAAGAGGAGCCACGACCCGATCGGACGGTCGAGCCGGGCGAGCCGCAAATACGGGCGCGACCAGGACGGCGCCAGGGTGTCGGCCCAGTTGCCGGTCGAATCCGCGACGCGCCCGGGCGAGGTCATCGCGCCAGCGGATTGCCGGTGAGCGTGTTGAACGTGCCGCCGCCGCGCGTGGGCTCGGTTGCGGTCACGCCCGGAATGCGCGAGGTGCCGAGCGCATCGCTCAGGCTGGGGGCGGGCGCGGGACCGGACGGGCCGCCCGCGCTGCAAATCTGGTTGCGTATGGTCGTCGACTTGGTGTGATTGGCCTTCATGACCTTGGCGGCGTCGGCAGGGATTCCGCAGCGCGCGGCATTCTCGTTGACGAACTTGATCACCTTGGCCTCGGCCGCGACGAAGGTGCGGAACACCTGACAGAGGCGGGCGCGGTCCTTGCTGTCGGCGGCCGGTTTGATGGCGTTGGCCTTTTTCTGGGCATCGTCCCGCAGGGGAATGAATTCCTGTGCACACGGCGGCTGGCCCCGGGCGGCCTGCGGCGGACGTGACCAGGCGGGGTGGTTGGCGGCGGGGTCGCCCTGATTCGACCAGGCCGGATGCGACGCGCCCGGGTTGGGGTTGGAGGCACCCGGCCACGG
>WBUW01000350.1 GCA_008933495.1 Pseudorhodoplanes sp. | reverse complement strand
GGCGCCGACCTTCAACAACGCCGTTGCCCAGCGCACGCCGCGCGAAGATCTTGAGCGCGGCGCCCGCGACCTGATTGCCGGGTGGCGCGGACCGGGAACGCTTATCGTCGTGACGCATGGCGCCAACATTCTCGAGCTGACCGCGATCCATCCGGCGCAGGCGGCGATCGTCGTTGTCGAACCGCAACCGGCCGCGCCCGACAGGCTGCGCGTGCTCGGCCGGATCGATCCGCCGGGTTGACCGCGGGCCGGCATGTCCGTCCTCCGTCCGACAGGAGCATCGTGATGAATGGTGATGAGCAGACCCGCCGGCGATTTCTCACCGCCGCCGCCGCCGCCGCCGGAATGAGCGTTGGCTTTCCGGACGGCGTCTTCGGCCAGACGCCGACGCCCGAATGCACGGACGCCGACCAGCCGACGCCACGCCAGACCGAGGGACCGTTCTACAAGCCGCGCTCGCCGCTGCGGGCCGATTTGCGCGCGCCCGGCATGAAGGGGCCGGGCGTCGAACTGGCGGGCAGGGTGCTCACGCGGTCCTGCAAGCCGGTGCCGGGCGCGCTGGTCGACCTGTGGCATTGCGACGACAACGGCGACTATGATGCGCGCGGCGACCGCTGCCGCGGCCATCTGTTCGCCGATGCCGGCGGCGGCTTCCGGTTCCGGACCGTCCGGCCGGCGCTCTATCCGGGGCGAACGCGCCATTTCCACGTCAAGGTGCAGGCCCTGCGCGGGCGCATCCTGACCACGCAGCTCTATTTTCCGGACGAGCCGCAGAATGCGCGCGACGGACTGTTCCGCCGCGAACTTCTGATGCGCGTCGCCGCCGCGGGCACGGACTATGCGGCGCGCTTCGACTTCGTTCTCGATATCGCCTGATGCGAAATCGCGTATTTTTCTGTGGATCGCCGCCGCCGCCGATTGGCAGCAGGCCGGCCCGGCTGAAAGGTGCTCCGGTGGTGCCGGGAGACTGACCATGACGGAGCCGCAGACCCAGAAGCATTTCCCGGTGTCGTGGGACCAGTTTCACCGCGACGCCCGGGCGCTTGCCTGGCGGCTGGCGGACGCCGGACCGTTCACGGCGATCATCTGCGTGACGCGCGGCGGCCTCGTGCCGGCGGCGATCGTGGCGCGCGAACTCGACGTGCGCCTGATCGAGACCGTCTGCGTGGAGAGCTATACCGACATCGGCCGCCAGGGCGAGTTGCGCGTGCTCAAGGACGTGGCCGACAAGATCATCAATGCCGGTGGCGGCAGCGGCAAAGGCGTGCTGATCGTCGACGATCTCGTCGACACCGGCAAGACCGCGCGCGTGGTCCGTGACATCGTTCCGCGCGCCCATTTTGCGACGGTCTATGCCAAGCCGATGGGGCGGCCGCTGGTCGACACGTTCATCACCGAGGTGTCGCAGGACACCTGGATTTTCTTTCCCTGGGACACCGGGCTTGCCTTCGTGCCGCCGATCCGCCCCGGCGGGGCCTGAAGCGGGATGCCTTTTCCCCGAATCGTCGCCCCGCTTTAGCGCTTTGTTTGAGCATGATCTTTTCCGGAAAACGCTTCACACGTTTCAAGACCATGCTCTCGGCGAGCCGCGCGCGGCGGACAGCGGAAGCGCCACAATCTGTCCGGGCTGCGCGGTGAACTGCGCCATGACAAGGGCATGACCCTGTAATAGACAGGCGCAGCCGGCCGCGCGGACGTGGCGGAATGGTAGACGCAAGGGACTTAAAATCCCTTGGGAGCAATCCCGTGAGGGTTCGAGTCCCTCCGTCCGCACCAGCGGAATTCTCTGTCGTGCATGCGACCACGGATAGGCTATAATCACACCATGGCAAAAGAACAGGTCAAAGAAATCCTCGACCGTGTGCTGACCTGGCCGGTTGACCGGCAGGAGGATGCGGCGCGGCTATTGCGAGCGATGGAGGAGCAGAACGCAAATCCATACCGTCTGACGGACGAGCAGGTTGAAGAGGTGAGGCGCCGTCGCGCGGATTTTGCGGCAGGCAGGGAAAGCTACGCGACCGACGAGGAGATGGCTGCGCTCTGGAAAAAGTGCCGCTTATGAGGGTTCGCTACCGACGGCGAGCCCGCGACGATATCGATAACATTCGCGAATACATCGAGCAGCATAATCCACGGGCGGCAACCGAGGTCGCAGGGCGTATTCGTTCCGCCGCCGACCGATTGGGAGCGTGGCCATATATCGGGCATGCTGGCCGCGAGCCCGGAACCCATGAATGGATCGTGGTCGGCCTGCCCTATGTCATTGTGTACGAAGTCGATGAGGCGGCCGACGAGGTGGCTATCATTGCGGTTTTCCACGGAGCGCAGGACCGCGAGGGACCGGAGCGGCAGATGCGAGGGACTTAAAATCGCTGGGAGAAACCCCGTGCCGGTTCGAGTCCGGCCGTCCGCACCAGCGCCGCCATGGAGAACATCCGGTGATTGCGTCCGCCCGTCGTCGTCTTGTCTGCGTACCGCTTGCCGCCGCCGCCGTGCTGCTCGCCGGTTGCGGCCTGTCGGACGACAAGGCGCTGACCATGGTCAATCGCGGCAAATATTCGCTGTTCAATTGCGACCAGCTCAAGAGCCAGGCTGTCCAGTTGAGCGTGCGCGAACGCGAACTGCGCGAGGCGATGGCCAGGTCGGCAAGCGGGCCGGGCGGCGAACTGGTCAATGCCATCGCCTATCGCTCCGAATACCTGACCGTGAAAGGCGAGATCGAGGAGCTGGAAATCACCGCCAATGCGAAGAATTGCCGCCAGTCGGTGCGTGCGATCAGCGACGGGGTCATCCGCTGAGGCGCAATGTCGCCCGCAGAGCGGGTTTGGAACCGTCGCCGAGTAATGCAATTGTAGGGCGGTCGCGGCGGCCATTGCGGCCGCAGCCGGGGGTCACATCATGGCGCTCTTGATTTCGATACTGATCACGTTCCTCGTCGTTATCCTCGTTCTCTACCTCGTCGACCGGCTGCCGGTCGACCGGCGCGCCAAGCAGATCGTGCGCATCATCGTCATCATCATCGGCATCCTGTATCTGTTGCAGGCGCTCGCCATCTTCTGAGGCGCGCCGCCGGCCGCGGCGCTACAGGCGGACGCCGCGCAGCCGCAAGGCGTTGCCGATCACGCTGACCGACGACAATGCCATCGCCGCCGCCGCGATCATCGGCGACAGCAGGATGCCGAACGCCGGGTAGAGGAGCCCGGCCGCGATCGGCACGCCGGCGGCATTGTAGAGGAAGGCGAACAGCAGGTTCTGGCGGATATTGCGCATGGCCGCCGCCGACAGCAGGCGCGCGCGCACGATGCCCCTGAGGTCGCCGCGCAGCAGCGTGATGCCGGCACTCTCCATCGCGATGTCGGTGCCGGTGCCCATGGCGATGCCGACGTCGGCGGCCGCCAGCGCCGGCGCGTCGTTGATGCCGTCGCCGGCCATGGCCACGACCCGGCCGGCGTCGCGCAGCGCCGTGACGATGTTGCTTTTCTGCTCGGGCAGGACATTGGCGCGCACATCGGCGATGCCGAGCGTGCGGGCGACCGCGGCGGCGGTGACCGGATTGTCGCCGGTCAGCATGATGACGCCGATGCCGGCGGCGCGCAGTTCGCCGAGCGTGTCCCGGGCATGGGTCTTGACCGGATCGGCGACCGCAATGAGCGCGGCCGGCTGGCCGTTGAGCGAGACGAATATCACGGTGGCGCCGTCGGCGCGCAGGCGCTCGGCCTCGGCGGCGAGCGGGGCGGTCGCGATCGAAAGCTCCGCCAGGAAGCGCTCGTTGCCGAGCACGACGCGCTTGCCGTCGACGAGGCCGATGGCGCCCTTGCCGGGCGGCGAATCGAAGCCGCGCACCTTGGACAGCGGCAGGTTGCGTTCGGTTGCCGCGCGCACGATCGCGGTGGCGAGCGGATGTTCGCTGCCGCGCTCGACGCTGGCGGCGAAGGCCAGCACATCGCTTTCGGCAAAGCCCGGGGCGGCGACGATGGCGGTGACG
>WBUW01000349.1 GCA_008933495.1 Pseudorhodoplanes sp. | reverse complement strand
GAATCGCCTGCCGCGACTCGGCCGGCCCCGCCCGCGCTCGACCGGTTGCCGTCGCGCCCGCCGGTCCGCCCGGCGGAAAAGCCGGTGTCTGACTATGCGCCGCGCCGTGCGCCGCAGGGTCTCGACCAGCACGGCCGCCAGACGCCTGTGCAAAACGCGCAGGAGGATGATCAGCTTGAAATTCCGGCATTCCTGCGTCGGCAAGCGAATTGACGCGATCGTACCCGATTGCCGAAATGCGAAGCCCCGGCCTCAAACGCCGGGGCTTTTTCGACTTAATTCCATAACGCATTGATCGGACAGGTAAAATTCTTCGATTTGGCTGGCAGGGTCGCATGCCGTAGCGGCTATCCGTCGTCGAGAGGTTATCGGCCGTTCGCAATTCGGGCGTAACGGCGACCCGATTGAGGCCGCATCAAGGTAACAGTCGGTAACAAAGCGTTAGTTGGAGGCGGCCGGGTGGCGTGGTTAAGGTTTCGCCACATAAGAGCTTTTCGCCCCGGCCACGGTTTTGGCCCGGAGTTCTTGGCGAAAAAGCGGCCTGTTGGGGCAATAAGGGGGACTGCGTGCGGCTCGGCTTTTAGCCGAAAGCATGCGGGAAAAGCGGGATGAAGGCCGTCAGGCAGACCACGCTTCGCGACCAGATCGCCGTTACCGGGGTTGGCGTTCATTCCGGCATTCCGGTCACCCTCACGCTCCATCCGGCGGATGCCGATACCGGCATCGTATTTGCTCGCATCGACGCGAATGGCCGCGAGCGCGAAGTGTGCGCCGATTACCGCTCGGTTACGGCCACCGAGTTGGCCACCGTGCTGGGCGATGCGTCCGGCGTCCTGTGCTCCACCGCCGAACATGTGCTGGCCGCCTTGCGTGGTCTGGGCGTCGATAATGCGGTCGTCGAGCTGGACGGCCCGGAAGTGCCGATCATGGACGGCAGCGCGGCGCCCTTCGTGGCCGCCATCGATCAGGTCGGCGTTGCCGTCACCAATGCCCCGCGCCGCTACATCGAGGTGCGCAAGCCGGTGCGCGTCGCCAGGGGCGAGTCCTGGGGGGAGTTGCGGCCCTATGCCCATGGCTTCCGCGTCGAGATCGAAATCGCCTTCGACAACCCGCTGATCGGCCGCCAGTCGATCGCGACCGACGTCGAACCCGACCATTTCCGCCGCGAACTGTCGCGCGCGCGTACCTTCGGCTTCATGAAGGACGTCTCGGCGCTGTGGAGCGCGGGCAAGGCGCTTGGCGCCGGCTTCGAAAATACCGTCGTGATGAGCGAGAACCGGGTGCTCAACCCGGAGGGCCTGCGCTATCCGGACGAGTTCGTCCGCCATAAGGCGCTTGATGCGGTCGGCGACCTGGCGCTGGCTGGCGCTCCGCTGCTCGGCGCCTACCGTTCGATGCGCGGCGGCCACAAGCTCAACCACGCCGTGCTGACCGCCCTGATGTCCGATCCTTCGGCCTGGGCGCTGGTGGAAGCGGAGCCCGCGCGCCGCGTACGCGGTCACGCCGACCTTTCGACCGGCCTTGTCGCGCCGGCCTTTGGTCCCGACGTTTCCTAGGACGCAATCCGCCGCAGTGGGAATCGGTTTGGCGCAAGATCGCGCAAACCGAAAATCCAGGCCATGACCGGATTTGATCAGAACGGATCAGGGCCGGGGGACGCTTAACCTTTTGCCTTATTCCCGGCTGATTGTCGGCCCTAATGCTTGGGGGCGCTGCCTTTTTTCGGGTAAGAAAGGCCGCACTTCGCCGCGCCGGCCGGGCTTTCCAAGCGCCCGCGCGGTCGGGGAGGCGAGCCGGTACCGCGCCGGCGCTCGTTTCCGGGCGCGCGTGTCGCGCCGGCGCCGTGAGGGGATAGTGACGCAACCCATGTCGACCAGAGCAGCAGCGCATGTGACCACGCAGCGGCGTCCGGTCGGTCTGTGCGCGCGTCTTGCCCGCATCCTGCTCGCGCTTGCCTTGGTCGCCGTTGTGATTCCGCTTGCCGCCTGCACCAGCGACAAGGACATCCAGATTCCGGACGATCCGGCCGACAAGCTCTACAACGAGGGTCTCTACCTCCTTCAGAACAAGAAGGACCCCAAGGCCGCGGCCAAGAAGTTCGAGGAGGTCGATCGCCAGCACCCTTATTCGGAATGGGCGCGCAAGGCGCTGCTGATGACCGCCTATGCCTATTACGAGGCGCGCGAATACGACGAAACGATTTCCGCGGCCAAGCGCTACGTCACGCTGCATCCCGGCAGCCCGGATGCCGCCTATGTGCAGTTCCTGATTGCGTCTTCGTATTTCGAGGAAATTCCCGACGTCACGCGCGACCAGCAGCGCACAGAGAAAGCGCTGCAGGCGCTCGACGAGGTGGCGCGCAAATACCCGACCAGCGAATATGCCGTGAGCGCACGCAAGAAGATGGAGGTCGCGCGCGACCAGCTCGCCGCCAAGGAAATGATGATCGGGCGCTGGTATCTCGACCGCAAGGATTACACGGGCGCGATCAACCGGTTCAAACTGGTCGTCACCCAGTACCAGACCACGCGCCATGTCGAGGAAGCGCTGATGCGCCTGACCGAGTCCTATATGGCGCTCGGCATCGTGCCGGAGGCGCAGACCGCGGCCGCCGTGCTCGGCCACAATTTCCCGGACAGCCCCTGGTACAAGGACGCCTATCGGCTGGTGAAAGGCGGCGGTTTCGAGCCGGATGAGAACAAGGATTCCTGGATCAGCCGCCTGTTCAAGAAGAAGGCGGCCTGACCGGCGGCTCCCCGGTTCGGCGGAATAATTTTGGCTGACGCCGCCGCAGCGCTTCCGTTTCCCGTTTGTTCTGGTTAGCCTGCACCCGATTCAGGGGTTCACGCGGAGGCGTCCCTTCCATGCTCGCGCGGCTTTCGATCCGCGACATCGTTCTGATCGACCGGCTCGATCTCGACTTTGCCAACGGTCTGGCGGTGCTGACAGGCGAGACCGGCGCCGGCAAGTCGATCCTGCTCGACGCCTTCGCGCTCGCACTCGGAGCCCGCGGCGATGCCACGCTCGTGCGCCAGGGCGCCGAACAGGGCCAGGTCACGGCCATGTTCGAATTGCCCGCCGACCACCCGGCCTGGACGCTGCTCAAGGACAACGGCATCGACGCGGAGGATGCGCTGATCCTGCGCCGCGTGCAGTTCGCCGACGGCAAGACGCGCGCGTTCATCAACGACCAGCCGGTGAGCGTGCAGGCTTTGCGCGCGCTCGGCGCGGCGCTGGTCGAAATCCACGGCCAGCACGACGACCGCGCGCTCGTGGATGCGGCGACCCATCGGCGGTTGCTCGACGCCTTTGGCGGTCTCGAGACGGAGGCGGCCGAGGTCGAGCGTCTGTGGGAAGCGCGGCGCGCGGCGATGGAAGCGGTCGAAGCGCATCGTGTCGAGGTGGAACACGCGCGCCGGGAGGCGGACTATCTGCGCCACGCGGTCGAGGAATTGTCGCAGCTTGCGCCCGAGCAGGGCGAGGAGACCGCGCTGGCCGAGCGCCGGGCTGCCATGATGCAGGCCGAGAAGATCGCCGAAGACCTCAAGGATGCGCACGAGGCCGTGGTCGGCCACGCCTCGCCCGTGCCCGCGCTCGGGGCGGCGATCCGGCGGCTCGAACGCCGTCAGGCGCAGGCGCCCGCTCTGGTCGAGCCGGCGGTAAAGGCGCTCGATGCCGCTTTGACCGCGATCGAGGAGGCGCGCGCGCATCTGGACGCCGCCCTGCAGGCGGCGAATTACGATCCGGCCGAGCTCGAACGCATCGAGGAGCGCCTGTTCGCCTTGCGCGCGGCCGGCCGCAAATTCAATTCGGCGGTCGACAACCTGGCCGCGCTCGCAAAAAAATATGCCGCAGACCTGGCGCTGATCGATGCCGGCGCCGAGTGTCTTTCGCAGCTCGAAAACGCCGCCGCCGAGGCCGAGACCCGCTATCGCACCGCCGCCGGGAAACTGTCGGCCGCGCGCAGGAAGGCGGCCGCCAACCTCGACAAG
>WBUW01000348.1 GCA_008933495.1 Pseudorhodoplanes sp. | reverse complement strand
TAAAGATATGGGTCCGCAACGGCACCCTGGCCAAGGAAGCGGCCAGCATGGCCAGCATGCCCGCCTTGGGGGTGACCGAACTGACGACGGCATAGCGCTCGCGTCGAAACAACACTACGAGGCGAAGCAGCGCCAGAATATCCGCGAGCGGCGCCACCTTGCGCCGGATGGTCACAGGAACGATTCGCGCGTGGGATGGAATGTCGCCCAGTCCGTCAGGTCCTCCCGCATCCACCGCCAGAGCAATTGAGTAGTGCCGACTCAAGGTGGCAATGTGTCCGCTCAAAAACGCCCTGGCCGTCAATGGGCTGGAGACGACGAAACAAATACGTGCCTGACTCATGGGGAGTTTGCATGTGCCGAGCGCGGTCGGAAGGTCACCGCCCACTCTCCGAGAACAAGAAAGACGAATGCAATGCCGGCGGCGATGGCGCCAGGGTGGCTCTTGTAATGCAGGCAAACAGCCAGTGCGAGAAACAGTATCCAGTTTGTCACGATGAATACCACATCCACCCAGACCACATCGCCAAGACGGCAAAACAGCAGCAGCATCAATCCCGCCGTCACCGCTGCCGCGAGCGTCATCGACAACGCGATGCCCGGCACGCCGATCCGGTTCATCAGCGCCAGGTTGAATAGAATCACCACACCAAGTCCCGCACAGGCGGCCATCATCACTCTTCCGGAGTGCCGGCTGGCGATGGCGAATTTCAGCAGCAGTACGTTGATCACGAAGAACGGCAACTGCAGGACGCCGTAGGCCATCACCCGCGACACGAGACCCGCCTCCGCCGCCCCGAGCGCTCCACCCTCGAAGACCAGCCGCACGAACGGCTCGGCAAGCAGATGCAACGCCACCGTGGCCGGAATCGAGACCGCGGTTCCGGCGAGCAGCAGGAAGGATAGTTCGCGCCGCGCATCGAGCAGGCGGTTCTGCGCCATGTGGCGCGAAAAGTAAGGCAGCACTACCGAGGCGATCGCGGCACCAACCAGTCCGGTGATGAAAAGCACGGCCTTGCTGCCCAGCCCGAGCGCTGCCACGCTGCCCTCCGGCAGCACCGAGGCCATCGCCGTGCTCACCGGCAGCGCCAGCTGCATGAACACTGCCGCAGCGACCAGCGGCAGGTACTGCGCGATGAATTGCCCCGTTTCCTCTGCCCCGATCTGTTCCGCGCGCAATAGCGTCACGCCGTGCTGCATGAGCGCCCGATGCACAATGACGAGATTCGCCAGTTGCCCGGCCAGCATCGCCACGGCCACCACGATCGCTCCCCTGGAATTGCCGAACAGCAGCAGCGAGACGATGGCGACGATCGGCACGATCATCTGGGCCGCGGCCGGCACGACGTACCGACCAAGCGCATTCAGCAGGCCGTTGGCAAGCGTGACAAAGCCGCTGACCACGAAGATCGCCAACATCCAAACCATTATTGTCTGCGTCAGGACGGCCTTCTCGGGCAGGGATGCCCACCCCGCCGCATCGAGCAGGCGCGGGCCTGCCGCAGCCAGCAATCCTGCTAGCGCCATCGCGACAGCGAAGAACAGCAAGCCGATCCGCCGTGCCAGTGCCTGTGCGGCAGCAGCAGAATGGCGCACGCGCACCTCCAGGAATACCGGCACGATGGCCGTTCCGATCGGAACGCTCAGCACGGCAACCAGAAACATCGGCGCCACGGAGGCCGCCACGAACGCGTCCAGCTCCGCACCCAGGCCAAACAAGCGTGCCATGACGGCGTCGCGGATGAACAGTCCGAAAAACGTCACAGCGGTCACGGCAGCGACGGTTAAGCCGGAACCGACCAGCACTGAGCGGGCCTGACGCAACTCTTCTTCTGGTCGGACCGCCAGGCTTCGCATGGCAGAGCCGCCGCCCTCTGGCAGCCAGCCGCGCCTTTGGAAAAAACCTAGCCAACCGGCCAGGCCTACCAGCATCAACATGAACAGATAGGGATAACGGATTCGGTACAGCGTGCCGACATTGGCGATCGTCACGCCGTACGCGGCAAGAATAGCTACGGCAAAGACGACGATGGATAATGCGACGCGCGAACGTGCGAACCACAGTGCCAACAGCAGCCCGGGCGCGACCAGGTACCACGCAACCATTTCGCCGATTGCCACGAGGCGTGTCACGCTGATTTTTTCGAGCCAGCGTGCAGGAAACGGGGCGAATAGCGCTATTTGAAGTGCGCGCGGGACGTAGGCTGCCACCTGCGGTGTGCTCGCCGGCAACGCATCGACATCATAAAGCGAGCCGGCCTGTATCTTCAGTCCCTCATCGATCAATCCAGCGCGTGTGCGGGCCATCACCTCCACGTATTTCTCGATGCCCTGTGGCAGCCAGGTCGTTGGCTTCCACGACCACCCGATCGTCATTTCCGTTCCAATAGGAGCCCCTCCCGCTGCGCTCCAACCGGCGTAGCTTTGTTCGTCGGCACTGGTGCGTGGCGCCAGATAAGTCGCCACGCCAACCACAAACGCAAGCGCCGTCTGCAAGACAAGGATGCGCGCGAATTCCACATTCTCACGATTTTTCCAGTATGAAGATGCTTTCAATGCCAGCATCGCCAGTACGCCGCCGAAGAGCAGCATCAGATTGTAGGGGCGAACAAAAACGATCATCGCTACGCCGGCGAGCACCAATGCGAAGGCGGCTCCGGCCCGGCGGCGCTCCGGGCCGCCCGTTTCCGCAATCACCCAAGACATCAGAACCAACAGAATGCCTGCGATGGCAAACCCGTCCTTGTGTATCTGGCCGTACCAGTTCAATGCAGAAGGAAAAACAACGAAAAGGGTTCCGGTCATCATCCCGGCCAGCATACCGACCCGACCCGGCCAGATCATTCGTCCCAGCAGAAACAACAGCGTGCCCGCCAAGGCATGGATGGCCGCGTTCACAGGGACGATCAACGAAGGGTCGTTCCCGAATAGGCTGTAGAGGGCAGCCAGCAAGGCAACATTTCCTGTGGCGCCGTGCGTCGGGTATACACGCCACTCCGTCCAGCCATGCTGCCTGATCCGGTCAGCCAGATCGACGGCAATTGCATGGAAATATGCCGAATCTCCCTCTATCAAGCCTTGGCCGTGGTGGGCCGATGCGATCAGTGGCAACAGGAATTTCTGGAATAGCAGCGCCGCTGCCGTCGCATAACTGAAGAACAATAGAAAAACGATGGCAGGGTGCAACTGCCGGAGAATGCGTCCTGTCATGTCGAGAGGCCTCGCCTCGCGATAGCGATCGCGAGATCATGCAGAACGACTTCAAGTCTCATGACATCATTATATCCAAGCTCGCTGCGGATCTGTTCGGTTGAGTAGCGTACGCGGCTTGTCAGCACATCGATCTGCGCACGCGACAGTTGCCCGGGCCAAATCCATTCGGCAAGCCGGGCTACTGTACGCACTGGGGCTTCCGGAAGGCGCCAGCGCGGCACCTCCCTGCCGAGCGCACCGCAACACACTTCCATCAGATGCTCCACAGTGCACTGGTCGGCAAGGTTGTAGGTGCAACCGGCAGCCTGCGGCAACATCGCACACGCATGCAGGGCATGGGCGACATTCGCGACCGGAATAAGGCTGACCAGCGCACCTGGCGCGCCGATGGGCGCGAAGAAACCGCGGTCGAGAAGCCCGATTATGCGATAGAGGAAGCGCCCTGGCATCCCGGGGCCGATTACGGCACAGCAGCGCAGGATTGCGTACTCAAAACTTCCTGCTGACGACAACTCCACGACCAGCGCATCGGCACGTGCCTTGCTCTGGGCATAAGCATCCGCCGGCGCCAGGGGGCTTGCCTCAGTAATCACCCCGTTGCGCGGCCGGCCGTACACACCCACCGTGCCGACCTGAACCCAACGGCCTATCCGACCGGCCGCTGCCGTCAACAACCGGCGCGTGCCGTCCACATTGGTGGCGCTCATGCGTGCCGGATCCTGCAGTTCGGCAGCGCAGTGATAGACGATATCCGCACCATCAAGAAAATCGGCCAAGCGG
>WBUW01000347.1 GCA_008933495.1 Pseudorhodoplanes sp. | reverse complement strand
GGTCGATTCCGCCGTCATGGTGATCGACGCCGCCAAGGGCATCGAGGCGCGCACGCGCAAGCTGTTCGAGGTCTGCCGGCTGCGCGACATTCCGATCATCACCTTCATCAACAAGATGGACCGCGACAGCCGCGACCCGTTCGAGCTGCTCGACGAGATCGAAAAGACGCTGGCGCTCGATACCGCCCCGGTCACCTGGCCGATCGGGCGCGGGCGCGACTTTATCGGCACCTTCGATCTAGAGACCGGCGGCGTGCGCCTGATCGAAGGCGAGGGCGCCAAGACCGGTCCGGCGCGGCCGGTCCCGTTCGGGCAACTGGCCGCGCTCAATCCGGCAATCGAAGCGTCCGCGCTCGCCGATGAAATCGGTCTCGCGCAGGAGGCTTGCCGCAAGTTCGATCTCGTATCCTTCCGCGAGGGGCATCTGGCGCCGGTCTATTTCGGCAGCGCGCTGCGCAATTTCGGCGTCGGCGACCTGCTCGAGGGTCTTGCCGCTTTCGCGCCGGCGCCGCGTGCGCAGGTTTCCGATGTGCGGCGCGTGGAGGCGCAGGAACCGCACATGACCGCGTTCGTGTTCAAGATCCAGGCAAACATGGATCCGAACCACCGCGACCGCATCGCCTTTGCGCGCATCTGCTCGGGCAAATTGCAGCGCGGCATGAAGGCCAAGCTCGTGCGCACCGGCAAGCCGATCCCGCTCGCCACCCCGCATTTCTTTTTCGCCAAGGACCGTTCGCTGGCCGAGGAGGCCTATGCCGGCGACGTCGTCGGCATCCCCAACCATGGCACGCTGCGGATCGGCGATACGCTGACCGACGGCGAAACGCTGAACTTCGTGGGGGTGCCGAATTTCGCGCCGGAAATCCTGCGCCGCGTGCGGCTCACCGACGCGATGAAGGCGAAGAAACTCAAGCAGGCGCTGCAGGAAATGGCCGAGGAGGGCGTGGTGCAGGTGTTTCGTCCGCTCGACGGCTCGCCGGCCCTGATCGGGGTGGTGGGCCCGCTGCAGCTCGACGTGCTCAAGGTGCGGCTTGCCGAGGAATACGGGTTGCCGGTCGATTTCGATGTCTGCGAGTTCGAACTGGCGCGCTGGATTACGTCCGCCGATCGTGCCGCGCTCGCCGCGCTCGCCGCGTTCACCGACGCCAACCGCTCCGGCATCGCCGAAGACCTCGACGGCGATCTGGTATTCCTGGCCCGCAACGACTTCTATCTCAACTATACGCGCGAGCGCGCGCCCGGCATCGCGTTCAGCGATATCAAGGACGTGCAGGCGCGACGCGCGGTATAGTCGGGACCGGCGGCGGCCAGCGTCGTCCGGCCGGGGCGGACAGGCAGGAGCGTCACGATTGCCCGGTCACCGATCCGGGCGCGCACGGGGGAGCCCATGGGATTGTCGGTTCTTGTCATCGGAACAGCCCTGTTTGTCGGTTCCCATCTCGTCGCCACCGCGCGCGGCCTGCGCGCGCGCCTGATCGCGCAGTCCGGCGAGGCCGGCTACAAGATCGCGTTCTCGCTTCTGTCGGCGGCCGGCATCGCGTTGATCGCCTACGGTTTTGCGCGCTACCGCGCCGAGGCCTGGATCGAGCTCTGGTCGCCGCCGTCCTGGACCCGGCATCTGGCCGCCCTGCTGGTCTATCCGGCGGTCATCTGTATCGTGGCCGCCTATAGTCCGGGCCACATCAAGCGCGTGCTCAAGCATCCGATGCTGGCCGGGGTGAAGCTGTGGGCGTTCGCGCACCTGATTTCGAACGGCGATCTCGGCTCGATCATCCTGTTCGGGTCGATCCTCGGCTGGGCCGTGTTCGACCGCATCAGCCTCAAGCATCGCACCGATGCCGGCGGGCCGGTGCTGGCGGACCGCGGCTGGCGCGCGGACGCGGCGGCGGTCGCGATCGCAACGCCGGTCTATGCCGCGTTCGCCTTTCTTTTTCACCCGATCGTCATCGGGGTTCCGGTTGCCGGGAGTTGAACCATGTCGATGCAGCAGGACGTGCGGCGCCTGACCGCGCCCGATCTACGCGCCCGCAAGGGCGGCGAGCCGATCGTCTCGCTCACCGCCTATCATGCCCATACCGCGCGCCTCGCCGACAAATATTGCGACTTCCTCCTGGTCGGCGATTCGCTTGGCATGGTGATGCACGGTCTTGAGACCACGGTGCCGGTGACGCTCGACATGATGATCCTGCAGGGCCTTGCGGTCATACGCGGGTCGCAGCGCGCGCTGGTGGTCGTCGACATGCCGTTCGGCACCTACGAGGCGTCTAAAGAGCAGGCATTCCTGTCGGCCGCGCGCGTGATGAAGGAAACCGGCTGCGGCGCGATCAAGCTGGAAGGCGGCCGGCGCATGGCCGACACCATCCGCTTTCTGGTCGAGCGCGGCGTGCCGGTGATGGGCCATATCGGGCTCACGCCGCAGTCGATCAACACGATCGGCTCGTTCCGCGCGCAGGGGCGCGAGGAGAAGGACTGGGGCCCGATCGAGGACGACGCGCGTGCGGTCGCCGATGCCGGGGCGTTTTCCATGGTCATCGAGGCGGTGGCCGAGCCGCTCGCGCGCCGCATCACGCGGGCGGTGGCCGTGCCCACGATCGGAATCGGCGCCAGCCCCGCCTGCGACGGCCAGATTCTCGTGCTGGAAGACATGCTGGGCTTAAGCCCGCGCGTGCCGAAATTCGTCAAGCGCTTCGGTGAACTCGGCCCCTCGATCGAGCGTGCGATTGCCGGCTATGCCGGGGAGGTGCGGGCGCGCACTTTCCCCGGGCCCGAGCATGTCTATGGCATGAAGGCCGCCAAGGACCGCAAGGAGGGGACGCGGTGAGGCGGGGCCGATGGTCGCGTTAACGATCTGTCACTCGGGCTTTGCCTTGCCCCCGCCACATGGCTATTTTACGCGCCATCCGTCGAGGGCCCGCCGTGGGCATCCATCCGGCGAAAGGCATCCTTCCACCATCCACCAGCGAGTGTCCGGGGACCGCGTTTTGGCCGATATTTTTCATGAAGTTGACGAGGAAGTCCGGCGCGAGCGGCTCAAGAAGCTGTGGGACCGGTACGGCAATCATTTCGTGGCGCTGGCGTTCCTGGTCATCGCCGGCATCGGCGGCTGGCGCGGCTACGAATACTGGCAGGACCAGCAGGCGGCCAAAGCCGGTGCGGCGTTCGAAGATGCCGTGGCGCTCGTCGAGGCCGGCAAGCATCGCGAAGCGGCCGACATATTCGCGCGGATCGCCACCGACGCCCCCGGCGGCTACCGGGTCCTGTCGCGCATGCGCGAGGCAACCGAGACCGGCATGCAGGATGCCAAGGCCGCCGTCGCCGCCTTCGACGCCGTTGCCGCCGATACCAGCGTGCGCCCGGTGCTGCGCGACATGGCCGCCCTGCGCGCGGCCTTTCTTCTTCTGGATACGGCGCCCTATAGCGAAATCCAGACGCGGCTTGAGCCGCGCGCGGCCGCGGGCCAGGCGGTGCGGCATTCGGCGCGCGAGCTTCTGGCTTTGTCGGCCTGGCGGGCGAACGATTCCGGGGCGAGCCGGCGCTGGGCTGAAATGATCGTCAATGACGGCGAGACGCCCGCCAGCATCCGCGCCCGCATCGAAATCCTGCTGGCGGTCCTGCCGCCGCAGGCCAAGGGCTGAGCGATGGCTGGCAACCGGCGGCGAATTCGCATCGCGATGACGGCCGGCGCATTGAGCCTTGCGCTGTTCGCCGGCGGCTGCGAGTCCTTCGACCTGACCGATCTGTTCCCCGACGGGAAGAAGAAGCTTGCCGGCGAGCGTCGTCCGGTCTTTCCCGATGGCGTGCCCGGCGTTCCACAAGGGGTCCCGCCCGAACTCATGAAGGGATACCAGCCGCCCGAAAACGCCGCTGATCCGGCGGCAGCCGTCCCGCCGCCCGAGGAAAAGCCCAAACCCGCTCCCAAGCCGCGGCGCGCGGCGGCGCGCCCCAAACCGCAAGCGGCACCGGCCGAACCGGCGCCGCAGCAGTCCGCGCAGCCGGCC
>WBUW01000346.1 GCA_008933495.1 Pseudorhodoplanes sp. | reverse complement strand
TCGAACGACCGTCGCGGCGGCCTCCCGCGCCGCAACGACCGCATCAACTCAGAACTCCACGGTCAGGCCGGCATTGAACGAGCGCCCGGGTCCTTGAACCCTTGCGGTATTGCGGTTTCCGGTCTGCGTGAAGATGATCGCGCTCAGCCCGCCCAGAGGCGGCTGGTAGTCGCTATCGAAGAGATTGTCGATCCCGAGATCGAGCCGGGCCTTGCCGAGGGCGTAGCTCGTGCGCAGATTGACGAGCGCATACGCCTCCGTGTTCTGCTCGAACCGCAGCGTATCGACCCGGTCCTTGTCGGTGACCGCCAGCACCTCGAGCGTGCTCGACCAGTTCCCGAGCGTGTGATCGAGCGCGACCAGAGCGTTCAGCGGCATGATGTTGTAGAGGTTGGTATCGGCTTCCAGGTCCTTGCCGGCGAGATAGCTGACGGCGCTGCGGATTTTCCAGTCGCCGTTGGCATGGCCGAGATATTTCGCAGCTTCCAGATTGGCCCCGTACAGTTCGGCATCGTGGTTGACGAAGCGCAGCAAGGCACGGCGCGCCGTCGCGCTCCCGATCAAGCCTATCCGCTCGGCATTGATATAGTCGTCGACACGGCTGTAGTGGCCGGTCAGCTTGACATGCCAGTCGCGGCGATTGGCGTCGTGCCACTCAAGACTTGCCCGGGCGGTGTGCGCCACTTCCGGCTTCAGGTCGACATTGCCGACATAGCCGTTCAGATCGCCGAACCAGTTGATCATGCTCGCCGCCATCGCGCCGCTTGACCATGCATATCGCTCGTACAGGTTCGGCGAGCGGGTCTTGCGGGCGAGCCCAACTTCCAGCGCATGAGCGCCGGCAGGCTCGTAACGCAACATGCCGGTCAGATCGATATTGTGGTCTTCCCTGCGCCGGTCGCGCGCATTGAACGCCGCCGCTTCGGACGTGAGGCCGGTATAATTCCGCACCGTTCCGGTATCCGTGGTGACGTATTCGTAGCGCACGCCCAACGTGGTCTGCCATTGCGGCGTCCAGCGGGTCTCGATCTCGCCGAACAGGGCGAAGCGATCGCGCTTGCCATCGTTGATATTGAGGTACGTCTCCGGGCTCATCATCATGGAGCCTGACACCGGCGGCCACCAGTCGTCGAGCCGATAGCGGTGATACTCGCTGCCCACGCGCAGGATATGCCGGCCCAGCGACGTGATATTGGCCTGAACCTTGTAGCCGGTGTCGCTACCCTCGGTTTCCATCGGCATTCGTCCGGAGACGCGCAGTTTGTCCTCCAGCTTGTCCATGCTGTGGCGGACGTCATGCCGGAAGAAACGCGCCTCGAACGTGCCCCAATTGTAATCGCCGGCGTAATTGGCGTTGACATAGACGGACCTGTTGTCGGTCATGTCCATGAACTGGTTGACGAAACCCTGGTACGGAATCTCCTGCCAGCCGACATCGATGCCGAGGCGATGGTCCCCGCTGCGCGCGGCCGCGCGCACGAGATGGTTTGTCGCCTTGTAAAGCGTCGCCCCGACCGCGTTTCCGTTGCCGTCCCGATAATTTTTCTGGACGACGGTCGCTCCGTTATAGGAGATGCTGAAGTCGTTGGTGGCAAGATACGTATAGAGGTTCCCGCCGATCCCGTTTCCGTTGCTGCGGAAGAAGGACGATATCCGTCCACCGGCAATGATCGTCTTGCCCGCAGGCGCAAAGACCGGGTTCGCAGAGCCGGCAGAGATGGTCCCGCCGATGCTGTCGCCGCCCATGCTCACGGGCGCGACGCCGGCAAAGACCTTGGCCGACTGAACCGCGCCGGAATCGATGTAGGACAGCGGCGGATTCATGAAGTTCCCGCACGACGAGGTGATGCTCATTCCGTTGACGAGCGTCCTGATGCGGTCGCTGGCAAGACCTTCCACAACCGGAAGCGCGGAGACACCACCGGCGGTCTGAAGCGCGACGCCCGGAATTTTCTCAAAAAGCCGGGCCGCGTCGTTGCTCGACAGGCGGCCCGCCGCGAGATCGCTATCCGGCGCCTCGTTCGACGGCGTGACAAAATTCGTCCACCACGGCCGCGCGTCGACGACGTTGATCTCGCTGAGCGGGATGCTGCCGGACGCAGGACGTGGTGCGTGTGCGTGCGAATCGCTCTGCGCCATGACCGACGCAGGCGAGAGCGCCAATGCGCCCGCGGACGCCAGAAGTGTGCTGCGCAAGCATCCGCTTGCAGTTTTCTTGCGTTGCATTTTCGTTCCTCAAGTTCACAGGCACGGCTTCCCGTTCGCCGCCGCGTGACGGCGTGCGCACAAGGACATCCATGCCGAGCCGGTGCGACCGGCCGGATTACGTTTCGATTTTGCTTGTGTGGATTTGCGTGAGCGCACGTGTGGCGCGAATGCGCCGGTGTGCGCTCACATCAGGCGAGGACGGGTGGCGCCCGCGGCCGGGAAATTCCGGAGAAAAAACCGCAAACCTCGAAACTGATGGCGGGCGGAGAAAGGCGAACCGTCTCGACGATGCTTGCCGGCGCCTCAAGCACACCAATGCTTGGCAGATCGAACGTTTTCGATCCGCAGAGAATGCAGGCCTGTGCGGCGAGCGGTTTATCCGGCTGGGGGACGCCATCGGGGCGTTCGCTGCCGCCGTTGAAGCAGATTTGCTGAAGTGCGGTCAGCAGACCCGTATCGGTGTCCGCGCGCGGAACCGATGCGATCGCCATAATCATCGCATGGAGGAAGAAGCCATAGATGGTCACGACCGCCAGAGAGCGCCGCAACCAGCTTTTCCGCCTGAACACATTACTCATCGCGGCAACGTCAATTCAGCTCGTCTGACCGCACCCAATATAGCCTATCTAACTGATCGTGCGGCTGCCCGGCAATCCGTTCTTTGGGTGTGTGCCGCCAATCCATCCACAAACTTTGCGACCCGACGCCGCTGACCACGCCGCGCCAACCGTTATGCGCAAAGCTGACCTGCCGAAAAGGAGGTCAAGCCATTCGCCGCGATCGCCCTATTCGATATTTTTCTCGCCGACCGGCCGGCAAGGACCGCCCGTTTTGCGAAAATCGTTCTGGAATTGCGAATGCGCGACGGCCATGATGCCGGCGCCGGAGCGGATTTAGAACCTGTCGTCACCATTGAACGGCGGCGCGGACCGGGCCAGCGGACGACCGTGAACCAGCGTGCCGACAACAGTTACGACTTCGTGCGCTTCTGCGCGGCGTCCGCGGTCCTGTTCAGCCATCATTTCGACCTTGCCGGGCGTTCCGAACCGCAGGTGCCGGGCCTGGGCTGGGATTTCGGCGAGTTCGGGGTCGCGGTGTTTTTCTGCCTGAGCGGCTTTCTGATCTGCCGCTCACTTCAGCGCTCGACCGACTGGGCCGAATTTGCAGCCGCGCGCATCCTGCGCATCTTTCCCAACCTCGCCTTCGTCCTCGTCGTCACCTCGCTTGCAACCCTCGTCTGGTATCGCAACGGATCGCACCTGAGCGCGCATGTGGACTACGTGAGCGACAATCTCATGATGTTCGTTAAAGGCGCCACCCTTGCCATCCCCGGCGTCTTCACCGACACGCTGCGGGCCGCGGTCAACGAGCCGCTCTGGACGCTGCCCTATGAGCTCTGGCTCTATGTCGCGCTGTTCGCGCTGGTCCTTGCCGGCGCGCGCCATCGCGGCGCGGCGGTCCTGCTGGCCGCGGCCGGCATCGGCCTTGCCTGGAGCCTGTCGCCGCGGTTCGGCGAATTTCAGATCGGCCCGCTGGAAAGCGCCGACCTCCTGCGCCTCGGCTCCTGCTTCCTGGCCGGCGCCGCGCTTGCGGTGTCGTGGCCGTTGCTCGGCCGCCGGCCGCTCGCGCTCGGGGCGGCGGGGCTTGCGGCGATCGTCCTTGTCAATCTCGTTCCCGATGACGTGACCGTGCGGCCGCCGCTGGTTGCCGGCGCGCTTGCGGCCGCCATCATCGGCCTTGGCCAGGCACGCGCCATGAGCTGGTTTTCGCGCGGCGGCGACGCCTCCTACGGCATCTATGTCTTCGCCTGGCCGG
>WBUW01000345.1 GCA_008933495.1 Pseudorhodoplanes sp. | reverse complement strand
CATTCCGCAAAACTGAAGCCGGTTTCGGCGCGGAACAGCCGCGCCAGCGTGCGGCGGCTGGCGCCCGCCCGCTCGGCCCAATCGTCGAGCCCGAGATCGGTTTGCGGTCGCAGCAGCAGCGCGCGGGCGACGCGCGCCGCCCGCTCGTCGCGCGGCATCGGCACATCGAGCTTGCGCTGCTGGAGGCGTCCAAGTTCGACGAGGATCAATTGGGCGATACGGCCGCCGCGCGTATCGTCCTCGTAGTCGAGCGGTTCTTCGAGCGCGGCCAGGATCAGTTCGCGCATCAGGCCGCCGACTTCGGCGAGGATCGGGTGCCGCGGAAGCTTTTTACACTCGGCCGGCGCAATATAGACCGGGCGCATGTCGAGATGGCCGCGCATGGTCATGCTGTGCGGATATTGCGGCGGCATCCATAATGCGAGCGCCGGCGGCACGATCCAGGCGGCGTCCGCGGTTTCGATGCGCATCACCCCGCGCACCGCGTGGATGAGTTGCCCACGGCGATGGATATGGAGCGGGATTTCGTCGCCGTCGTTCCAGGACCTGGCCATGGCGGCGACCGGGCGCGGCGCATCGTCCATGTTGCGGCGATAGACGGGCATTCGGCTCATGACGTGCTCCCGGCGGGCGGACCGGCGGCGCCGCCGGCGCGGGCTGGCCCAAACGCGACGAAAATCGGCTGAACGTCGTGAATTGGCAAGGCTAAAATATTGCGATTCCGCCCCCCGTCCTCTCACGAGTGAACGCACCGAAACAGGCCGTGCCCATGTCAAACCGTGCTCCGCACGATACCCAGACGCGCCGCGCCATCGGCTTCCTGAACTGGGCGCATGCGCTCGACCATTATGTGATGCTGATTTTCCCGACCGTCGTGATCGGGCTGGAAGGCATTTATGGCCGCCCCTATGGCGAACTGATCGCGCTCGGGACCGCGTCGTTCGTGGCGTTCGGAGTATTCTCGCTGCCGGCCGGCTGGCTCGCCGACCGCTGGAGCCGCCGCAACATGATGGCCTTGTTCTATCTCGGCGGCGGGGCTTCGCTCGCCGCCGCCGCGCTCGCGCCCAATCTGGTCATGCTCGCCCTCGCGCTGTTCGCGCTCGGGATGTTCGCGGCGATCTATCACCCGGTCGGGATGGCGATGCTGATCGCGGCATCCAACGCGCGCGGACGCACGCTGGCGTTCAACGGCGTGTGCGGCAATCTCGGAGTTGCCTTTGCCGCCGGCATCAGCGCGCTCATCGCCTCCTATCTTGGCTGGCGCGCCGCCTTCTTCATTCCGGCTCTGGTCTGCAGCGCGACCGGCATCGCCTATCTGTGGATGATGCCGGATGACCGCCATGCGGCGTCAAAACGCCAATCGCGTCCCGAGGTGCGGGTCGGCCGCTCGCTGATGGTCGTTATTTTCGGCCTGTTCATCGTGATCGCGCTCGGTGCCGGCCTGACCTTCAACGTCATCACCGTGGCGCTGCCGAAACTGGTCGACGAGCGGGTGGGCCGCGAGGTCTCGCTGCTTGCGGTCGGCGGGCTTGCGACCGCGGTGCTCGTGGCCGGCGGCCTGGCGCAGCTTGCGGTCGGGCGCCTCGTCGAATGGATCGCCCCGCATATTCTCTTTACGGTCGTGACTGCGCTCCTGTTCGCGGGCGTGGTCTGGTCGCTGTTCGTCAGCGGGCCGATGCTGCTTGTGGCGCTCACGCTCGCGGTGGTCGGCGTCTACGGGCAGGTCACCGTCAACGACATGGTGCTGGCGCGCTACACCGCCGACGCCTGGCGCGGCCGCGTCTATGCCGTGCGCTATTTCCTGGTCTTCATCACCGCCGGTGCGGCGGTCGCCTCCATCGCATTGTTGCATGAGCGCGGCGGCTTTGATCTCGTCCTGCAGGCGACCGCGGTCATCGCGCTCGTTTTCTTCATCGCCACCTTCGCTCTGGCATTGCTCGTCTCGGCGCCGGAAAAGAAGGCGACCGCGGCGCAGCCGGCGGAATAGGGCGCGGCCGCGGCGATGCGCACCGCGTTGCGGTCCGTCTAACGTTCACGGCGGCCCGGGTTCCAGGTTCCGCACGGAAACCCCGGTCCGCTGGTGGACGATTTCGGCGATGCGGCGCCGGTGACAATGGTTCACGTCGCGCTCAAAGCACAGCAGGCAAATGCGCCGGCCGGAGGCGGCGAGGGCGACAAGTTCATCCATCGCTTCGCGCGCATCGTGGGTCTTGAGATGCTTCTCATAGATGCGCAACATGGTGTCGGCGTCGCCGGCGCGCGCCGCCTGCCGGCCTTCGGCGGGCGTGCCGAGCTTCTGCAGGTGCAGGTAAGCGATGCCGTGTTCGTCGAGTGCGGCGGCGAACTGGCGCTTGGAAAAGCCGGGCTTGCGCGAAGCGGCGACCGCGCGCACATCGACGAGCAGCGCGATCTTGTTGCGCCGCAAGGCGTCAAGCACGGCGCCCTGCGTCGCGCCTTCATAGCCGATCGTGAACAGCATGGTTCATCGTGGATTTGACGGAGGCCAAAATCAACCATTGCGGGGAATGGGAAGCCTCATCATAAAAGCGCAGGCGCGTGCGCGGCCGTTCGGCGGTGGGCGATGAATCGGACACTTTGACGCATCCGTTGTTTACGCAGATTTCATTGAACAAATTCGTTTTGCCGCAATTCGCGCGGTGCCGCATCGCCCAGTGAACCGCCCGGGCAACGATGCCGCGGGAGGGAGGAAATGATGCGTTGATCGACGGGAGGACTTTTTTCGCCGGGGCGGTTGCTGTGGGGGCGAGTGTGGCGGCGCCGCGCGCGTTTGCGCAGGCGCCGGCCGGGCCGTTCAAGCTCGACCCGCTGCCGTATGCGGCGGCGAAAGCCGGCACGCTGACGGTCTGATACCACCGGCGCCAATTTCCGACCGGTCACGCGCGAGCCTGACCCGCGCATCCGTCGCAAAAAAGAAGAGTCGTCTCAAGATGATGGATTGCCGGGTCAGGTTCGGCAATGACAGTGCGGACAGGTCGAGATCAAACACGCTTGGTATGATCAGCAATTCTCAATCGGAGTCCGAAGGGGCCGCCTGCGCGGCCCCTTCGTATTCGTGGAGAGCGATCCCGGACCAGCGGTGCATCACTTCCCCCAGCTCTCGCTGCGCTCGGCCGGGGTCGTGCGGCACCGCTCCGGGATGACCGCCTGCGGCGTCGCTTAGAAGTCCATGCCGCCCATGCCGCCGCCCGGCATCGCCGGCGCGGCCGCCTGCTTCTTCGGCAGTTCGGCGACCATGGCTTCGGTCGTGATCAGGAGGCCGGCGACCGAGGCGGCGTTCTGCAGCGCGGCGCGCACCACCTTGGTCGGGTCGATGATGCCCTTGGACATCAGGTTGCCGTACTCCAGGTTCTGCGCATCGAAGCCGAACGCATACTGGTCCTTCTCCAGCACCTTGCCGACGATCACCGAGCCGTCCTCGCCGGCATTGGCGGCGATCTGGCGGGCCGGCGCCTGCAGCGCCTTGCGCACGATCTCGACGCCGGTCTTCTGGTCGTCGTTATGGGTGCGCACGCGCCTGAGCGCCTCGCTGGCGCGCAGGAGCGCGACGCCGCCGCCCGGCAGGATGCCTTCCTCGACCGCGGCTCTCGTCGCATGCATCGCGTCATCGACGCGATCCTTGCGCTCCTTCACCTCGACCTCGGTGGCGCCGCCGACGCGGATCACCGCGACGCCGCCGGCGAGCTTGGCCAGCCGCTCCTGCAGCTTCTCGCGGTCGTAGTCGGAGGTGGTCTCCTCGATCTGCGCCTTGATCTGGGCGACGCGCGCCTCGATGTCGGCCTTCTTGCCGGCGCCGTTGACGATCGTGGTGTTTTCCTTGTCGATCATCACCTTCTTGGCGCGGCCGAGCATGGCGAGCGTGACGTTCTCGAGCTTGATGCCGAGATCTTCCGAGATGACCTGGCCGCCGGTCAGGACGGAGATGTCCTGCAGCATGGCCTTGCGGCGGTCGCCGAAGCCCGGAGCCTTGACGGCCGCGACCTTGAGGCCACCGCGCAGCTTGTTGAC
>WBUW01000344.1 GCA_008933495.1 Pseudorhodoplanes sp. | reverse complement strand
CGATGAAACCGCCCTGCGGCGGGCGCTGGCGCTCTAGATGAGCATGATCCCGAAAAGTGTGAAGCGGTTTTCGGAAAGGATCATGCTCGAACAAAGAGCGAGAACGTCTTTCACTTCCCCGCTGGCGGGGGAGGTCGCCCGCCGACGGCGGGCGGGTGGGGGGTATCCTGGTTCGATGCGTGATGTTCAATTCAGCCTACCCGCCTCCCTGGCCCTCTCCCGGCGCAAGTCGGGTCTACCCGACCTGCGCAAAGAAATGCGAAACTCGGGCCAGCCCGAGTTTCGTCAGGGTGGAAATCCGTTGCCGCGAGCCGTGAGCGCAGAGAAAGATCTTCACCGCACCTTCGCCGCCAACCGCGCGCGCGGGCGCATTGCATTGCGCGTCGGATCGCGGGGTGGACGCACCGGCCGCGAGGACGTCCATGAGGACGGCTCGCTGCGCGTGCGCTTTCCCAACGCCGATCCGGGCGAGTGCGAGGCGGTGATCGTCAACACCGCGGGCGGGATTGCCGGCGGCGACCGGCTCGATCTCGACATCGCGGTCGGGCCCGGTGCGCGGCTTGCGGTCTGCACCGCGGCGGCCGAGAAGGTCTACCGCACGCACGGTCCCGATTCCGAAATCGCCGTGCGCCTGCAGATTGCGCCCGGTGCGGCGCTGCGCTGGCTGCCGCAGGAAACCATCCTGTTCGACGGCGCGCGCATGTCGCGCACGATCGACATCGATCTTGCCGGCGATGGCTCGCTCGCCTTGGTCGAGAGCATGGTGTTCGGGCGCGCCGCCATGGGCGAGACGGTGGCGCAGGGCGCGCTTCTCGACCGCTGGCGCGTGCGCCGCGACGGCCGGCTGGTTTTCGCCGATGCCGTCCGGCTCGATGGAAAGGTCGCCGAGGCCCTGGCGCATCCGGCCGCGGCGGGTGGGGCAGGCGCGCTGGCGACCGTTCTGCTTGCCCCCGGCGACGACGCGATTGCGGCGGCGGTGCGGGCGCTCGACGCCGGATTTTCGGGCGAATGCGGCGTGTCGGCATGGAACGGGATCGCGCTGGTGCGGCTGTGCGCGCGCGACGGCGCCGCCTTGCGGCGCGATCTTCTCGCCGTGTTCGGCGCGCTCGGCAACGGCGCGCCGCCGCGATTGTGGATGAACTGAAAGGCCGATCATGCATCTGACACCGCGCGAAAAGGACAAACTGCTGATCGCGACCGCCGCCATGGTCGCCCGCCGGCGCTTGGAGCGCGGCGTCAAGCTCAACCATCCGGAAGCGGTGGCGCTGATCAGCGACTTCATCCTGGAGGGCGCGCGCGACGGCAGAAGCGTCGCCGAGCTGATGCGCGCCGGCGCGCAGGTGCTCACCCGCGCGCAGGTGATGGCGGGCGTGCCGGAAATGATTCACGACATCCAGGTCGAAGCGACCTTCCCGGACGGCACCAAGCTCGTCACCGTCCACGATCCGATCCGCTGACAGGAGAACAAGTATGACAGCTTTGCGCATCCCGGTGATCCTTGTGGCGCTCGTGGTGGCGACGCCTGCGCTCGCCCATTCCGGCCACGGCGATGCCGGCGGCCTGATCGCCGGCTTCCTGCATCCGCTCGCCGGCTTCGATCATCTTTTGGCAATGCTCGCGGTCGGCCTGTGGGCGGCGCTGCGCGGCGGGCGGGCCTTGTCGCTCTGGCCGCTCGCCTTCGTTGCGGCCATGATCGCGGGCTTTGCACTTGCGACCGCGGGCGTGGCGCTGCCGTTGCATGAGCCGATGATCATGGCCTCGCTGATCGGGCTCGGGCTCGTGATTGCGCTCGCCGTGCCGGTGCCGGTTGCGGCGGGCGCGGGCCTGATCGCGTTGTTCGGCCTGTTCCATGGTTACGCGCACGGCGTGGAAGTGACCGGCACGGTGACGGCGTTCGCCGCGGGCTTCGCGGCGGCGAGCCTGTTGCTGCACCTCGCCGGCATCGGGCTTGCGCTTGTCATCGTGCGCACCCTTTCCGCGCGACCGGTGCAGGCGGCGGGGGCGGCGGTCGCGCTCGCCGGCGTCGTTCTCCTGACGAAGGATTTTGTGGCGTGATCCCGGACGCAGCGCCCTTTACCGCGGATCGGCACGATGGTGGAATTGGCTTTTTCTCCGTGCCGACGGAGGGCGCCATGCCCATTGAGACCTGCCCGATTGCCGCGAAGTTGAATGAATTGTTCTTCAGCGAAGGCGCTCATATGGGGCTGATGTGGTTCGACGATCTCAGCGAGGCGCAGGGGACGCTCGCCGCGGTCTGGGAGCTCGAGCAGGAATTCTATAACGGCGGCTTTCTGCAATATTTTCAGAATTCAAGCGGCGATCGCGTGCCGGTCATATGCGCAATTCTGGAGCGGATAGGGGCGCACGCCGTTATTCCCATTGTCCAGCGCGCGATTGCGCTTGCCGGTCCCGATATTCCCTGGGCCGACGACGAGAAGCGCTTTTACGCGCTCGCGGCGCTCGACCGGGAATCGAAAAGCGCCCTGTACCATCTCGGCGACGAGTTCTCTGAAAGTCTCGACGACCTCAATCTGCTGCTCTTTCGCTATTTGCGACAGCATCGCGATGCGTTCGAGGCCCCGGAGGAATTCTGGACGGAAGGTGGCGACCAATGATCCCCGGCGAATATTTCATCAAGGACGGCGAGATCGAGCTCAATGCCGGCCGCGCGACGGTGACGCTGACAGTGGCGAACACCGGCGACCGGCCGATCCAGGTCGGCTCGCATTACCATTTCTTCGAGACCAACCCGGCGCTGCAATTCGACCGCAGGAAAGCGCGCGGGATGCGGCTCGATATTGCGGCCGGCACCGCGGTGCGCTTCGAGCCCGGCCAGACGCGCGAAGTCAAGCTGGTCGCGCTTGCCGGCAAGCGCGCGGTCTACGGTTTCCGCGGCGAGGTGATGGGGAAGCTGTGAGGGGAATGCACGTGAGGGGAATGCACGTGAGGGGGGCAACGCCGTTTGTTCTCCCTCCCCCCTTGCGGGGGAGGGTTGGGGAGGGGGGTATGCCGCACGTTCATGTCGAAGACATTCAGCGACACCGCGCCCGGCGACTAAGACGCGCGATGACGCGTGCCGAGACATTGCTGTGGCGGCATTTGAAAGCGCATCGCCTCGGTGGATTTGGGTTTCGGCGTCAGGCGCCGATGGGACGCTACATCGTCGATTTCGTCTCGCATGCGTGCAAGCTCGTCATCGAGGTGGATGGCGAAAGTCATGATGTCGAATCTCGATTTCGCAACGACGCTGCACGCGATGCATGGCTCAGGTCGCGCGGCTATGACGCGCTGCGATTTACCAACGACGATGTCATGACAAATCTGGAAGGTGTCGCCATCGCCATTCGACAGGCGGCGGCTGCGCGGTCGACCCCCTCCCTGTCCCTCCCCCGACGCAAGTCGGGTTTACCCGACTTGCGCAATCATATGCGGAACTCGGGCAAGCCCGAGTTCCGATGGGGAGGGGACGACCACGGAAATGTCGGAGAAAAATGATGTCCACCAAAATCTCCCGCTCCGTCTATGCCGACATGTTCGGCCCCACGACCGGCGACCGGGTGCGGCTTGCCGACACTGATCTCGTCATCGCGGTGGAGAAGGACTTCACCGTCTATGGCGAGGAGGTGAAATTCGGCGGCGGCAAGGTGATCCGCGACGGCATGGGCCAGTCGCAGGCGACCAGCAAACAGGGCGCGGTCGACACCGTCATCACCAATGCGCTGATCCTCGATCACTGGGGCATCGTCAAGGCCGACATCGGCATCAAGGACGGCAAGGTTCACGCCATCGGCAAGGCCGGCAATCCCGACATCCAGCCCGGCGTCACCATCGTGGTCGGGCCGGGCACCGAGGTGATCGCCGGCGAGGGCAAGATCGTCACCGCCGGCGGCTTCGACACGCATATCCATTTCATCTGTCCGCAGCAGGTCGAGGATGCGCTGATGTCGGGCGTCACCTCGCTCCTCGGCGGCGGCACCGGGCCCGCGGCCGGCACCAATGCGACCACCTGCACGCCGGGGCCGTTCCACAT
>WBUW01000343.1 GCA_008933495.1 Pseudorhodoplanes sp. | reverse complement strand
AAGCACCATGAATTGCACTGCTACATGGCCGTCGGTCGGATCCACGAACTGCGGAACGAAAGCGAGGAAGAAGGCTGCCGTCTTCGGGTTGAGCGCTTCAACCAGAACGCCTTCACGAAACGCCCGTCGCGGCCCGATCGGCGGCGCCGCGAATCCACCATTCAAACCTGTCGAAGCATCCCGGCGGGCGGACCGTGCGAAAGCCGAGCCAGACGAGATAGGCGACACCGATCAGCTTGAGCGCGGTGAATAGCTCCGCACTCGCGAGCACGATGGCCGAAACGCCCAGGCTGCCCGCGAAGACGTGCACCATGCCGCCCAACCCGGTGCCCAAGCTCGAGGTCACGCCTTCCGTGCGACCGCCAGCGAGCGTGCGCGCAGCGACGTAGAAGATGCCCGGACCGGGCGTGACCGCGAGCACGAAGGCCGCCGCAAAGTACAGGACAAGTTGGGTCAGGTCCGGCATGACCGTGAGCCTCGAAATGGCGAATGGACGGCGGCTCTTAGCCTATGTCGGCATCGCCTTCCAGATGGCGCACGATCGTCTGTATCCGAGACCCGGACAACCGGTTCGCCATCGCCGCGTCCGTGCTGCCGAACGCGATACCGCATCACGAAGCAAGGACGCCACAACGCCTTGGTCGAGTGTGGACTCTACGGCACGACGATGACGTCGGGTCCCGGCGTTGCGGCAAACAGCGCCTCGACCTGCGCGCGCCGGTGCTCGAGCGCCAGCCGCTGGTTGATGTAACCCTTGTCGGTGATCTCGTTGTGGTCGATCGAGGCCGCGTCGGGCAGCAGGATCACCCGCTCGATCCGCTGCGACGAGCCCTTCTGCTGCGCGTTCCAGTGCGCGAGGCGGTCGCGCACATGCGCGCGCACGGCCGGGTGGGCGGCGAGCTCGGCCAGCAGATCGCGGGCGCGGACGCGCCCAAGACGCTGGCAGCCGGCCAGGCTGAGCCAGGCGAGCAGGCCGATGAACGACTTGTTCTCGCCGGCGATCGCCGCATCCTGGAGCGCGGGCGAAGCGGCCGCCAGCACGCCCACGCGCAGCGCGCCGACCGCCACCCAGGTGCCGGTGGTCAGTTTGAAATCTTCCGCGATGCGGCCGTCGAAAACGACACCCTTCGCCGGATCATTCGGATCGGCAAATTTCACGGCATCGCCGATCATGTAGAAGCCTTCCTCGTCGAACGCGGTCTTGGTGAGGTCGTCGCGCTTCCAGTAGCCGGGCGTGACGTTGGGCCCGCGCACGCGCACCTCGGTCTTGGCGCCGACCGGCACGAGCTTCAGCGCGACCCCCGGGATCGGAACGCCGATCACGCCGGCGCGGTCGATCAGGAAATGCGCCGCGGTCGCAAGCGGGGCGGTCTCGGTCGAGCCCCAGGACGAGGTCATCGGGATGCGCTCGCCGACGGTGCGCAGCGACGCCGCTTCCAGCCGCTCCCACAAATCCTGCGGCAGCGCGGCGCCGGCATAGAAAATCATCCGCAGGTTGCGGAAGAAGGAACGCGCGAAGGCCTCGTTCTTCTCCAGATGCGGCAGCAGCCCGGCATAGCCGGCAGGCACGTTGAAATAGATCGTCGGTGAAATCTCCGACAGGTTTCGCACCGTCTCGCCGATCATCGCCGGCAGCGGCCGCCCGCCGTCGATGTAGAGCGTGCCGGCATGACGCAGGACGAGATTGAAATTGTGGTTGGCGCCGAACGTATGGTTCCACGGCAGCCAGTCCACCAGCACGAGCGGCGCCTCGGCGACGAACGGCCAGATTTGCGCAAGCTGCTGCTGGTTGGCGGTAAGCATGCCGTGGGTGTTGATGACGCCCTTCGGCAATCCCGTCGAACCCGAGGTGAACAGGAATTTCGCAATCGTATCGGCACCGACCGATTTCACCGCACGCTCGAGCGCGGCGCCCGGTTGCGTGGCCGTCAAGGTGTCGAATGCCGTGACGCCTTCGAGATTGGCGCCGTTGCGGTTGGCGACGATGGCTCGCCCCTTGAGGTCGAGCGCGGCCAGCGCGGCGGCGAACGGCCCGGTGTCGGCGACATAGATCAGGCCGGGATCGAGCAGGTCGGCGATATGCCTGACCTTGGCGTGATCCTGGCTTTGCAGCGAATAGGCGACCGACACGGGCGCGACCGGAATGCCGGACGTAAATCCCGCCAGCATCAACAGCGCGTGGTCGATCGAATTGCCGGACAGGATCATCGCCGGCCGCCCGGCCGACAGGCCGCGTTCGATCAGCGCGGCGGCGAGCGCGTCGACCGATTGTCGCGCCTGCGCATAGGTCAGCGTGCGCCATTGCTCGCCGTTGCGTTCGGCGAGAAAAATCCGCTCCGGCTGGTTCTCGACTGCGGCCCGGAACAGGGCCGCGAGGCTCGGATCGTAGGGCGCCAGCGGCGTGCGCGAACGCAGGATCGTCGTGCCGTTGGACCGCCGTTCGGCATCGACGGCGACCGGCGCATAGGAAATGGCCCGCACCGGCGACTGTGAATCGCGGCCGACTCCGGCCTTGAGACGGTCCTGCATGAGCGCTCTACTCCCCCTCGTTCCGGCTGTTGGGCGCCGGTTGTCGACATGCATTATAATGCATGTTGCGGGAATTGGTACATGATTTTGTGCGGTTTCGGAAGGACGGATCCATGAGCGCAAATGCGCCGGACGGCGGGCTTGTGAGTGCCGCGATCCTCGTGATCGGGGATGAAATCCTGTCCGGGCGGACCAAGGACAAGAATATCGGTTACATCGCCGAATATCTGACCGCGATAGGCATCGACCTGCGCGAGGTGCGCATCGTCGCCGACGTCGAGGACGAGATCGTCGCCGCCCTCAACGCGCTCCGCCACCGATACACCTATGTCTTCACGACCGGGGGCATCGGGCCGACCCATGACGACATCACCGCCGACAGCGTCGCAAAGGCGTTCGACGCGTCGATCGATTACGATCCGCGCGCGGTGGCGATCCTGAAGGAACGTTTCGAAAGGCTCGGCACCGAGTTCAACGAAGCGCGCATGCGCATGACGCGCGTCCCGAAGGGCGCCGAGCTCGTCGTCAACAAGATATCGGGCGCACCCGGCTTCTGGATCGGCAACGTGATCGTGATGGCGGGGGTGCCCGCGATCATGCAAACCATGCTGGACGAGGTCGCGCCCAAACTGAAAACCGGTCAGCGCATGCTTTCCGAGTCGATCCGCGCCGACGTGCGCGAGGGCGATATCGGGACCGAGCTTGCGCAAGTGGCGCAGGCGCATGACGGCGTGACCATCGGCAGCTATCCGTTCTTCGACGACAGGCTCGGGCCCAACACCAACGTGGTCGTGCGCGCGCGCGATCCACAGAAACTCGCCGCCGCCAAGGCCGCGGTCGAGGCCATGCTGATGCGGGTCAAGGCGCAGCTGAAAGCGGGTTGAGACATTGCGCCTTGTTTGGGCATGATCTTTTCCGGACACCGCTGCGCACTTTTCGGGATCATGCTCTAACGCGCTCGTGAACCGGCGCAAGCCGGCGCGCGTGCTAGCATGTTGCCATGCGCGTTTTGTTCATCGCCTTTGCGCTCGCGTTGCCGGCGGCGCCGGCGTCCGCCGTCGATGCCGGGGCGCTCTGGGATTCGCTGCGCCAGGGCGGACGCGTCGCCTTGATCCGCCATGCCGAGGCGCCCGGCGGAGCCGGCGATCCGGCGGGTTTCCGGCTCGATGATTGCGCGACGCAGCGCAATCTGAGCGAACGCGGCCGTCGCGCGGCCGCTGAACTCGGCGCCCGCATCCGCACGCAGCGCGTTCCGGTTGCGCGGGTGCTGACCTCGCAATGGTGCCGCTGCCGCGAGACGGCGCGCCTTATGGATCTGGGCGAGCCGGTCGAGGCGCCGACCTTCAACAACGCCTTTGCCCAGCGCACGCCGCGCGAAGATCTTGAGCGCGGCGCCCGCGACCTGATTGCCGGGTGGCGCGGACCGGGAACGCTTATCGTCGTGACGCACGGCGCCAACATTCTCGAACTGACCGCCATCCATCCGGCGCAGGCGGCGATCGTCGTT
>WBUW01000342.1 GCA_008933495.1 Pseudorhodoplanes sp. | reverse complement strand
GCTAAAGATCGTCATGCCCGGCCTCAATCCTCAACCGTCATCCCGGCCGAGCGCAGCGAGAGCCGGGATCGCGATCCATCCCCGGGCTGCCGCCGCGCACGCCGCGCACGCTCCCGGCCCTTCGCGAAAGCGAAGGCGCCGGAATCGTTTGCAAATGTTGCATTCGACCGCAATTCGGAAAACGGTCCCGGCTCTCGCTGCGCTCGGCCGGGACGACGACCAGCGCTGCGTCCGGGATGACGGATGCGGACCCCGGGGCAAAGCCGCCGCAGCCTCAGCGCCCGAGCCCGCCCTTCTCCTCGATGAAGCGCGCGATCTCGGCGACGCCCTTGCCCTCCCGCATGTTGGCGAACACGAACGGCCGTGCCCCGCGCATCCGCCTGGCGTCGCGCTCCATCACTTCGAGCGAGGCGCCGACATGGGGCGCAAGATCGATCTTGTTGATGACCAGCAGGTCGGAGCGCGTGATGCCGGGCCCGCCCTTGGAGGGGATCTTGTCGCCGGCGGCGACATCGATGACATAGACGGTGAGGTCGGCCAGCTCGGGCGAGAAGGTCGCGGCCAGATTGTCGCCGCCGGATTCGATCAGCACCAGGTCGAGATCGGGGAATTTGCGCCGCATGTCGTCGACGGCGGCGAGATTGATCGAGGCGTCCTCGCGGATCGCGGTGTGCGGACAGCCGCCGGTCTCCACGCCGGCGATGCGCTCAGGCGCGAGCGCGCCCGAGCGCACGAGATATTCGGCGTCCCATTTGGTGTAGATGTCGTTGGTGATGGCCGCGATCTGGTAGCGCGCGCGCAGCGCCTTGCACAGCGCATCCATCAGCGCGGTCTTGCCGGAGCCGACCGGACCGCCGACGCCGACGCGCAGCGGACCGTGGGGGTTTGTCATCTTTCTTCTCCCGTCATGCCGGATCGTTCAACATTCAGCTTGGACCGATTCCGGATCGACGATGCGTCACTCGCTTCGCCCGTGTCGCATCGGGTCCGGGATGACAGACTAGCTCCTGAACAGCCGCGTATATTGCGTCTCGTGCTTCATGCCGGCGAGGTCGGCGCGGAAGGCGGCGCTGCCGAGATCATCGAGTGAAGCAATAAGCGCGCGCGTCGCCGTCGCCGCGACGACCTCCTCCAGCGCCGCCAGCACCCGCTGGCCGTCGGTCTGGCCGAGCGGGATGAGCCGCACGCCCGCCGAAATCCAGTTGGCGGCAATCGCATGCAGGAAGGCGTGCAGCGCCGCCTCGCACGCGATGCCGTGGCCGGCGGCGGCAACGCCAACGGCGAGCGGATAGGCGAGCGGGCCGTCCCAGATTTCCGTGAGCCGGCCGAGCGCCGCGCACGGCCAGGCCGCGCGCGTCGCCTCGACAAAGGCGCGGCCCTGCGCGGTCGTCTCCAGATGGCGCTCCTTCGACGGCGCCAGGGCGGCGGCCAGTTCGGCAACCGCGTGCAGCGCCTTGTCGTCGGCGCCAGCCGCAGCTCTGTGCGCATGAACGAACAGCACGGCATCGCCAAAGCCCGCGCCCGCGCGCATCATCACCGCGAGCCAGCCGGCAAGGCTCGCGGCGTCGCGAATGTCGCCCGCCTCCACCGCCCATTCGATGCCGCTCGAATAGGAGAAGGCGCCGACCGGATAGGCCGGCGACAGCCAGGCCATCAGGCGGTAAAGCGCGGCGGCGTTTACGTCTCTTTCCCTCTCCCCGCTTGCGGGGAGAGGGTGGCGCGCATCGCACGCCGGGTGAGGCGCCATGCTCAGGGCCTGAGACGGCGGCACTTCCCCCTCGCCCGGAGCCCTCGCTCCGCCCGGACTCCGACCTCTCCCCGCCGGCGGGGAGAGGTGGAGCTGCAGCGCGCGCTTGCGCGCCAAGCCTTTCAACAGCGGCACGTTCTTTCGCTTATCGCCCATGGGAATGGCCGTGACGGTGCGAATGACCATGATCGTGAGCGCCGTGATCGTGGGGATCGTGGCTGTGATGATGGTCGTAGCCGTGCGCGTGGGAATGTCCATGCGCCTGTCCGTGCGCGTGGTCATAGGCGTGACTGTGGGCGTGACCGTGTTCATGCCCGTGTCCGTGCGCAGGATCCTTCGCATAGGCGCCGCTTTCCGGATCGAACGGCGCCTCAAGCGGGGCGAGCACGGCGCCGAGCCCGCGCAGCATGTCTTCGAGCACATGATCGCGCCGGATGCGCAGCCGCTCGCCGATGATCTGCACTTCGGTGTGTCGATTGCCGAGATGCCAGGCCAGCCGCGCCAGTTCGTGCGGCGAGGACGCCGCGATTTCGATGAGCGGCTCGGGCTTGCCGCAGACGCGCACCACCGAGCCGTCCTCCAGCACCAGCCCGTCGCCGTCGCGCAGCGTCACCGGTTTCTCGAAATCGAGCAGGATTTGCGTGCCCTTCTCGCCGGTGAGCACGATGCGCCGGCGCGTGCGGTCGGCGGCATCGAGGATGACGCGGTCTTTGGCCGTGTTGTCGTTCCACTGGCCGGCGCGGATGATCGAGGCGACGCGGTGCATCCTGAAATCCTACATCGTCATCCCGGCCGCGCGAAGCGAGCGCCGGGATCGGCAGCCCTGACGCTTCCGGCCGGCACATCACGTAACCGGTTCCGGCTCGCGCTCCCCAGACCAGGTCGGCGGACGCCTGGCCGGGACGACGCCTGAAAGGTCAAAACAAAAAATACCGCTGCGCCATCGGCAGCACCTCGGCCGGCGCGCAGGTCAGCAGTTCACCGTCGGCGCGTACTTCATAGGTCTCCGGATCGATGTCGAGCTTCGGCGTCGCGCCGTTGTGGATCATGCTCGCCTTGCCGATCTTGCGGGTGTTCTTCACCGCCACGAGTTCCTTGCGGATGCCGAGCTTGCGACCGAGCCCCGCGCGTACCGCCGCCTTCGAGGCGAAGACCACCGACGAGACCGTGCGCGAGCGCCCGAAGGCCGCGAACATCGGCCGGTAATGCACCGGCTGCGGGGTCGGGATCGAGGCATTGGGATCGCCCATGGCGGCGGCGACGATCGAGCCGCCCTTGATCACCATGTCCGGCTTGACGCCGAAGAAAGCCGGCGACCAGACCACGAGATCGGCGAGCCTGCCCTTCGCGATCGAGCCGATGACATGCGAGACGCCGTGCGCGATCGCCGGATTGATGGTGTATTTGGCGACGTAGCGGCGGGCGCGCGCGTTGTCGTTGTCGCCCTTCTCTTCCTTGAGGCGACCGCGCTGCTTCTTCATCTTGTCGGCGGTCTGCCAGGTGCGGATGATGACCTCGCCGATGCGGCCCATGGCCTGGCTGTCCGACGACATCATCGACAGCGCGCCGATGTCGTGCAGGATGTCCTCGGCCGCGATCGTCTCCTTGCGGATGCGGCTTTCGGCGAAAGCGAGGTCCTCGGCGATCGCGGGATCGAGATGGTGGCACACCATCAGCATGTCGAGATGCTCGTCGATGGTGTTCTTGGTGAACGGCCGCGTCGGATTGGTCGACGACGGCAGGACGTTCTTCAGCCCCGCCACCTTCATGATGTCGGGGGCGTGGCCGCCGCCGGCCCCTTCGGTGTGGAAGGCGTGGATGGTGCGGCCCTTGAACGCCTTGATCGTGTCTTCGACAAAGCCCGACTCGTTGAGCGTGTCGGTGTGGATCATCACCTGCACGTCGTGATCGTCGGCGACCGAGAGGCAATTGTCGATCGCCGCGGGCGTCGTGCCCCAGTCCTCGTGCAGCTTGAGCGCGCAGGCGCCGGCCTTGATCTGCTCCTCCAGCGCCGCGGGGCGCGCGGCATTGCCCTTGCCGGCAAAGCCGAGATTGACGGGAAAGGCATCGGCGGCCTGGATCATGCGCGCGATGTGGAACGGCCCCGGCGTGCAGGTGGTCGCATTGGTGCCGGCCGCAGGGCCGGTGCCGCCGCCGAGCAGCGAGGTGACGCCCGACATCAGCGCGTCCTCGACCTGCTGCGGACAGATGAAATGGATATGCGTGTCGAAGCCGCCGGCGGTGACGATCTTGCCCTCGCCGGCGATCACCTCGGTGCCCGGGCCGACGACAATGG
>WBUW01000341.1 GCA_008933495.1 Pseudorhodoplanes sp. | reverse complement strand
CTGTACGACAGCCGCATCATTCGCAGCATGACCGCCATTGGCGTCCCGGTTGCGACCCAGTCGGGCAAAATCGTTGCGGCAATAAGTGTCTCCGCAATCAATGAGCGCATGTCGGCCGAACGCCAAGCCGAGATCGCAAAAATGATAAAAGCCGCAATCGTTGGCCGGATTCCGCTCCTCGACTGAATGACCGAGCGAAGAAAAAGCCCGGGCGGATATCTGCCGTTGTATAAAGGACTGACAATCGGAGACGCCTGCACCAGGCAACCGTAATTTTTCGAGGCAGATCATGATCCTGCGAGAGAATGTTGGAATACAGTTCTTTTCTCTCCGCCATCCCCAGGCGAGAGGAACCGGAAACGAAATTTCTCTTCCCAATCGACCGGATCGAAAAATCCCAGTAATTCCGCGGATTCGTGCAGCAAACCTCTGAACCGCACCGGAACGGCCCCCGTCACCGACATTCGTTCAGAACCGTTCGTTTCTGAAACCTGTGGACTGCCGAATCCGGTACGGATTTTCATATGCAACTGAAAACACAGGTATTTCGCCCGTCCTTCGTCCGCGGAATTTGCAAACCAATTCGGCTGGGGAGAGCGGCGAAAATGTCAAACTACGGTCTGAGCATTTCGCTATGTTGCCAGTCTCACTCGTGGATTCGCGGCGAGCGTGATCATGGCAAGCGTCCGTTCCCTTGCAGGGTTGATGAAATTTCTGCGCCGCGAGGAGTGGCGAGCCGTCTTTAATGAGGTGCTGGATCGACACTTGGCGCCGGCTTGCACAAGGGCCGAAGTCTCGATCGACGAACTGCCTAATCTCCTTGGAGATCACCACGGCTCCGTGCTGTGGGGCTGCGTTTTCGAAGACTTTCTGACGCGCGACATCGACGACGGCCGCAACATCGTCGACGACTATCTGGAGCGGCGAGGCTGGAAAGAGAGCGCTTCGAACAAGGCCTACATCACTGCACTGCGCTCCTCGGTGATGAGCCTCTATGAGATCAGCGACATTGTGTTGGATGAATCCTTCCTTGCCCGCGATCTCGTACGGGGAGGAGACCCAATACGGGTGAATGAGCGATCGGGGACTCGTTACCTCAAGCCATGGGACCGGGTGGCGGCACGCCTTGTAAGTGTGGGGTCGAGGACCGAAATGGCAGGTGGCGTCTTGTTGTTCGATTTCAACACCAGCGAAGCCCTTCTAAAAACGCTTCGTCGCGTCAGCAAGAAGGCGCACGCGGATGCAGTCAAATTTGCCCGCCAGCTCGGGCAAGGGATCGACAAAAGGGTCTTTGCAGACGCGCTCACAGATACCGAGCTTCTGCGTACTTCGGCGTTCCTGTTCACGAACATCTGGCTCGATGATCATCTGCACAGGACGCTCAATCCGACTTTGCCACAGATGGTCAATACGGATGGCGACGAGCTTGTGTTCACCACGGTAAGCTATCCCCTGACGCCGTCGAGCACCGATGCGATCTGCCTTGCGCTCGCTGCAATTCCGGCATTTCGGCCAGAAAGCGAAACATTTTGGAACTGGATCGGTCCAGAAGAGCGCGTCGATAAGAAGCGACGCGCCGACAGCCAGACCTTCATCACGACGTTCGATGATGGCTCGCTCGTGCTCGGTACGGTGGAACTGAAGGACAATACACTGGTCCTCGAAGGGAACTCGCAGCAGCGGGCGGAACGCGGGCGAGCGGTGGTCGCAACGGTCCTCGAGGGTCTTGTTGGCGAACCGGTTATTGAGACACGGACGGTTGCTCAACTGATGGCGTCGCGACCCGCTGGAAAATCAGAACCGTTGTCTTCCGGGCTGTCGCCGGACGAAAAGTGGGCTATCATTCAAGAGAGCTTGGAGCGACACTACCTGAACTTGCTCGATGAGTCGGTGCCGATGCTCGGCAACATGACGCCGCGCCGGGCTGCCAAGTCGGCGAAAGGACGCGAAAAGCTCGTCGCATGGCTCAAATTGCTGGAGAATGGAGCAGCTCGACAGGATGGAGCATCTCCGATGGCCGGCTGCGATTTAAGCTGGATGTGGACAGAACTCGGCATTGCCGATCTGCGCCGCTGAATCCTATCTCATCTTCATGCGGCGGCTGGGCGTACGGGCTTGGCGCGCTTGATGCGCTGGCGGCGTTCCGGGGAATGCAGTGTCTCCCACAGGTCATTGCGGCGTTGCACGTTCAGCCAGAAATCAGGACTGTTGCCAAACACGCGCGCCAGCATCAGGGCGGTATCGGCGGTTATTGCCCGTCGATCATTGCACAGTTCATTGACATGTTTGCGTGGCACACCCATCGCCTTTGCAAGTTCGCCTTGCGTCAGATCGAGCGGCTGCATGAATTCTTCGACCAGTATTTCGCCGACGCCCGCCGGCTTGCGCTTGGTCATGAGCATGGCCCACCTCACCGGTAGCTGTGATTGTCGAGATACACCTCGGACGCCTCTCCTCTGCCGCCATGCCAGCGGAACACGAGCCGCCACTGCTCATTGAGCCGGATCGAATGCCAGCCGGCGAGAACGCCCCTCAGCTTCTCGAATGATTGCTGGATGGCACACGAAGACCGGCATCGGTGGTGGCGTCATCCAACAATTGCAGCTTTCTGAACAGCCGGGCCTCCAAATCCGCCGGAATCCTCTTGGCTCGGATATCATCGACGAAGAAGTCTCGGAGCCAAGCATCCCGGAACGAGACGATCATGCAGGTTCCCACCTATCAACGGTACATATCGCCAGTCTTTTTTGTCGATGACATTAATAACAAAGCGCCGCCCGCGATAACTCGCAGCAACTTGTGGGTTCGCGCAGCAACCCCTGGAGAATGTTAGTTTGGGGGTACCCTCCATCCGCTACGGCTTAAGATATTGATATCTTTGATATTTTATTCTTGCGGTCGGCACGAATTTATCCGGCAATTCCGCGACTTTGCGCTAGCATGTTCGCGTCGAGTTTCGTGCGGAGACAAATTCTTCCGTGATTATGCGCTGTAACCGCACTCAGGTCTCGCTTGTGCGCCCGTGTTCACGACTGCATTCTCCAGTATGAAAGAAATTGCCGCACCCCAAGAGAGGCGCGGCAAGTGATGGTCCGCCTTGGGAGGAATGATCGGCGTGACCGGACTCATGCTTGAGAGATGCCGCCGATGTGAAGAAACTTCAGCTCGAGAAATTCATCGATTGCGTGATGCGATCCTTCACGTCCCATTCCCGACTGCTTTATTCCGCCGAATGGCGCGACTTCCATCGACAGAAATCCAGAGTTGACGCCGACCATCCCGAATTCCAGCCTCTCGGACACGCGCCAGGCGCGTGCATTGTCCTTGCTGTAGAAGTATCCGGCAAGGCCGTATTCCGTGGCATTGGCAAGCGCGATAGCTTCTTCCTCACTGTCAAATTTCATCAAGGCTGCGACGGGCCCGAAGGTCTCCTCACGGGTGACGCACATATCAGGACTGACATTCCCCAGGACTGTCGGTTCGAAGAAGTTGCCTCCTGAGAGGTGGCGCTTGCCGCCAACGAGGAGTTGGGCGCCGCGCTCCAGAGCATCGGCAACATGAGCATGAACCTTCGCGATAGCTTTGTCGTTAATCAGTGGGCCAATATCGATCCCGGAATCGAAGCCGTTGCCGACTTTCAGCTTGCTCACGCGCTCGACGAAGCACCTTGCGAAATCATCGTAAATATTGGACTGGATCAGAAACCGGTTAGTGCAGACGCAAGTCTGCCCGGAATGCCGGTACTTGCTTAAAACCGCACCCTCCACCGCGGCCTCCAGATCTGCATCATCAAATACGATAAACGGCGCATTGCCGCCAAGTTCGAGCCCCAAACGCTTGAGCGTTCCAGACGATTGTGAAGCGAGATGTCGGCCAATCACGGTTGACCCTGTAAACGAAAGTTTCCGTACGAGCGGGTTTACACACATTTCGAATCCGATCGCTTGCGGGTCGCCGGTCACAATATTCAAGACGCCTCCGGGCAACCCGGCGTCCATGGCGAGGCTTGCAAGCGCGAGTGCTGAAAGCGGCGTTGCCTCGGCTGGCTTCA
>WBUW01000340.1 GCA_008933495.1 Pseudorhodoplanes sp. | reverse complement strand
GTCTTCATCGAGGCCTTCTCGCGCTTCGTCTTGCCGATCTCGGTCAGCAGCCGCGACACGAGTTCCGGGCCGTGCATGGCGGTGAGGTTATAGATCACCTCGGCGGCGAACACCTTGTTGGCCTTGTTGGTGCGCATCTCGCGCACCGCCGGGGTCTGCTCCTCGGCGAGGGCCCACTTCTCGAGATTGGACACCTGCTTCAGGTCGCTGTAGAGGCGAAGCTGCTCGTCGACGTCGTAGTAGCGCAGCGCCGTCTCGGTGCCGAGCCGGTCCTCGATGACCTTGAACGCGAGGTAGGTGGCCACGCCGGAGCAGAACCACCGGCGGTCCTTGCTGGCGAGGTACTGGGAGGCGAGCGCCGATTCGACCGCCTCCTCAAAGAGGCCGTGGATCGCGAGACGGGCGGCCTGATCCCGGGCCTGCTGCGCGAGCGCCTGGCGGGCCTCGGCGATCTTCTTGGTCACCAGCGCGGCGCCCGTCTCCGTGTCGCGCGTGGCGATGATGATCGGAAGCGCCCAGGTGCTGAAATCGGAGAGGTTCTTCGGTGGCTTGACGTCGAAGCCCGCGCCGCCGGCCCGGCGGGTCCGGCCGGCCCGCGCGCGCCGGCTTTACGGTTCTGTAACCGCCGGCGGTAACAAAATAGGCGCAAGTGCGGCGCCTGCGCGGCATCTGCGGTCCGGGCCGCCGCCGCGCGGTCACGAAATCGGCGCAGCGCCCTGCTGTTTTGCGCATCGTTGGCGCGCCGCCGGAGGGGACCATGCGTTGCGCGATTGCCATTGTGTTGCTGTTGGTCGCCAACGCCGCGGCCGCCGCGCCGGAGCCCGCCCGCAAGCTCGAAATCGGCTCGCGCGAGGCGGCCCTGAAATGGATCGGCGCCTATCGCAGCAAACCGCAGCCGGCGCGCGTGCCCGACCTTGTGCGCGGCCTCAGCGCGATCGGTGCCTTTCACGATCCGGAATCGACCGGTGCGTTCGTGGGATTCGTTGCCGGCGTGCTCGGCACCAATCCGGGCCGCGCGCATCTGTTGATCGACGCCATGCTGCCGATCCAGACCGAGGATCACTGGGTGCTGGTGCGCGCCATCGCCTATTCCGGCTTGCCGGACTGGAAGGACATCCTGCTGCAGTACCGCGACAGCATGCCGACCCGGCGCGCGATGATCGAGAAATATGTGACCGGTGCCTTGCCGACGCTGGTCGAGGTGTCTCCGCCGAAGGAGCGCACGCTCGGCGACAAGGTCAAGGGCCTGTTCTCGGGCGCGAGCAAGCCACCGGCCATGACCTGGAAGATGGATGCGAGCCCGGAATTGCTCGATACCCTGTGGGGCTATTATTTCGCGACCGGATCCTATTCGCCGATCTACCGCATGCTTGGCATGCTGCCCTGGTCGAATGACAAGGATGATACCGACAAGCTGATGGTCGGCAGCATGACCAAGTACACGCTTGCGGTGAATGCGGCGCGCGACGCCGCACTGCGCGCCATGCTGCGGCGCGCGGCCGCCAACCAGCCCAAGGACGTTGCCCCGATCCTTGCCGACGTGCTCGACGCCGCCGAGACCGCCGACACCGTGCGCATCCGCAAAGAGCAATATGCGGCGATCGAGGAAATCAAGCGCAAGGGGCCGGGCTACAAGCGCGAGCTGACGGGCTGGGGCCGTCTCGGCGAGGGCGCGATCGGCGTCGGCTGCGTGACCGCCGCGGTGATGAGCGTCGGCGCGCTCGGCATCCCGTGCGTGGTCGGCGGCGCGGCAACCTCGGCCGCCTTGCGCTATTGGGGCGGACAGTAAAGCGCAAGGGCGTCACCGGGTCCGCTCGGCCGGCACCGAACGCTACCGCGGCTTGCGCGGACCCTGCCGCTTTATGTCCTTCTTGGCCGCGGCCGCCGCACGCTCGGCGCGGCGCTTCCTGCGCAGATTACGCAGCCGGCGTTCGCGGCGTTCCTCGCGCGTCTTTTCCAGGCACTTGACGCATTTGCAGCCGCCGATCTCCATCAGCACGTTTCTGAAATAGTCGCGGCCGTAATCGTAGGTGATCTCGTCGTCCGGCTGGATGTTCTTGATGGCGCGGATAATGACGTGCCCGCGCACCACGTCGGACTCCGCATTCGGCCGGCAGGAGTGATTGGCATAGCGCGCGACATTGCGCCGGCTTGATCCGTCGAGCGTCCAGCGGCTGTTCAATTCGTACATGTAGCGCGCGCCTTTGGCCTCGCGGCGTTCGGCCTCCGCATTGGTGAGCTTGCGGCCCCGGTACTCGACGATGAACTTGCCCTTCTTGATGGGCTCGGTGGCGAACAGGCCAAGGCCGGTGCGGGAACGGCCGATGCGAAAGGGTTTTCGAGGCATGCGACGTCGCTTCGTTGCTCTTATATTGCTGACAACGCCGCTCACTTGCCCGATTCGCAGGGCGAAAGGCCAGCCCGCTCTGGGGACAGGTCGCCAGCCGGTTGCTGAAGTCCACCGGAGTTTGTGCGGCTTCGCGGCTTCGCGCCTCGAACGCGGAACCGCAGCGGCAAGCCGGAAAGTCCGCTAGAAACCATACATCGTAACGCCGATCGCGAAGCCGACAAAGCCGAGCACGCCGAGGATGGTCGGCAGCGCCGCGAGCATGGCGGCGATCACAATCCGTTCGCGTTGCCAGGCAAGCAGGATTGCGACGCAGGCAACGACCGGCAACACGAAAGCCTGCCAGACTGTATAAAGGCCGGTAAGGTCCGGTTCGGGAATACCCGCCCAGTGATTGACGACCGAGGGCAGCATCGACACCCAGCCGAGCAAGGCGGTGATCGCCAGCGCCACGACGGCGAAGGTCAGATAGCCGCGGATGGTGAAATAGAGGACGGCGAGCGTTGCGAGCGGCGACAGCGCAAGTTCGGCGGTGACAGCCCAGCCGCCCCAGCCCGGCCCCGGCACCTCCGGATCGTTCATCACCAGCACGCCGAGTTTTGCCGGAATATCGAGCGCCTGGATGAGCGCGATCAGGATGAGAAACGTGCGCAGCCGCATCACGCGGTCGGACGCCGGGACGCCTGCTTTTTCTGCTGGGATGGCCCGGTCCGATGGGTCGACGGAAGACATGGTTTCATTCTAGCAGGCTGCTGAAAAAGTGAACAAGGTTCGCCTTTCGATTCCGGTCTGTTCACGGCGGGATTCTGTTGTGTTCACGGCAAAAGAGACTTTTTCAGCAACCTGCTAGCGCAGACGCGCCGGTTTGTCGGCCCCGACCATTGCTCCGCGCGAACCGCCCGACGCCCCTCAGTGCCGTGTCATCGCCGCTGCACCTTCGGCGAGAATGGCCTGCACCGCACGCGCGATCGCATGCCGGTCGTCGTTCGCACCGGATGCCGGAGCCTGCGGCGCGAATGCCGGCGCAGGGGCGGGCACGACAAGAGCGGCCGCGCTCTCTTTCGCGCTTGCCGGCTGGGTGCGGCTGGCGAGGGTCATATTCTCGTATTCCTGGCGGTCGTAGAGCGCGATGCGGCGGTTGAGCGCGGCGGTGAGGGCGGCGATTTCGGCGCGCAGCGCGCGGATATCGTCCTGCGCCTGCCGCAGCACGGTCGCGGTCGCCGCGGCTTCCGCGCGTGCGGCTTCGCGTTCGGCGCAGGCCGACTGCAATTGCGCGCCGCGCTCGGCATCGCGCCGCTCAAGCTCCGCGATCTTGGCTTCGCGCGCGGCCAATTCGTCCTTGAGCTTCTGCAAGGCGGCGCGCCTGTCGGCGATCTCGCGCATGTGCGCGGCCGCCCGGTCCGTCATGACACCGATCGCGTGTTCGAGCCGGCGCGTGCTCATCGCAAAATCGGCGCGCAGGATGGCCTGTTCCATCTGGCGGTCGGGCTGGCGCTGCAGTGCCTCGTAGCGGCGGCGCATGAGGCGTACGGCGCGCTCATGCACGAGCGGAACGACGGGCAAGGCGACGAGCCAGGCCGCGAGCAGGCCGCCGGCGAGATACATGAGGTTTTCGACCGTGACGAAGCCGCCGAACATCGTTGTGCGCACCGCAGGATCCGCGTTTGCCGCAGGTGACACGAAGCGCACGGCCCGGCAAGCCCGGAAC
>WBUW01000339.1 GCA_008933495.1 Pseudorhodoplanes sp. | reverse complement strand
CCATGATCGTGTTCGGCCGGAACGCCAAGGCGCCCGACCGAACACGATCATGGTGACACGAACCGGCGCGGAACGAAAGGCGCGCCGCCCGCTCAGCCTTCGATCGACTCGCTTGCGAGGATTTCGATGCCGAACCCGCCCAGACCCACATAAGTGCGCTGCTTGGACGCCAGAATCCGGATCGAGGAAATGCCGAGGTCTTTGAGGATTTGCGCGCCGAGGCCGATCTCGCGCCATTGCCGCACGCGCACCGAATCCGAATCGGTTTCGCCGTCGCGCGGAATGGCGGCGACCGGAACGCCGGCGGTGCCGTCGCGCAGATAGACGATCACCCCGCGCCCTTCCGCCTTGAAGCGCTTGAGCGCCGCATTGATGGTCCTGGCCCCGCCGAACACGTCGCCGATCACGTCAGCGCGGTGCAGCCGCGCCAGCATGTTCTGGCCATCGCCGATGCGGCCGTAGACGAAGGCCATGTGATGCTGCGGATCGAACGGCGTCACGAACGCATAGCCCTGCAGCGGGCCGATCGGCGAGGACACCGGAAATTCGCCGACCCGCTGCACGAGCTTCTCGCGCGCCTGCCGGTAGGCGATCAGATCGGCGATCGACACCGACTTCAGATTATGGGCGCGCGCGAACTGCAGGACCTGCTCGCCGCGCATCACGCTGCCGTCGTCGTTCATCAGTTCGGCCAGGACGCCGACCGGCGGCAGTTTCGCGAGCCGGCAGAAGTCGACGCACGCCTCGGTATGACCGGAGCGCATGAGCACGCCGCCTTCGCGCGCCACCAGCGGAAACACATGTCCCGGCCGCACGAAATCGGCCGCGCCGGCGTTGCCGTTGGCGAGGGCGCGCACCGTGTTGGTGCGGTCCTCGGCCGAAATGCCGGTGGTCGTGCCATGGCGGACATCGACCGAGACGGTAAACGCCGTGCCGAGCGGGGCATCGTTGCGTGAAACCATGGGATCGAGGTGCAGGCGCTTGGCCTCCTCGGCCGAAATCGGCGCGCAGACGATGCCGGAGGTATGCCGGATGATGAAACCCATCTTTTCCGGCGTGCACAGCGAGGCGGCCACGAACAGGTCGCCCTCGTTCTCGCGGTCGTCGTCGTCGGTGACGACGACGATTTCACCGCTGGCGAATGCCGCGAGCGCGGATTCGATCCGATCGTACTGATCCGTCACGTTACTGATCCTGTGAAGCCGCACGCGGCCAGCGCGGCGCCTCGCCGACCTGCCCGCGGTGACGCAGATAGTGATCGGCGAGCACGCATGCCAGCATGGCTTCGCCGACCGGCACCGCCCGGATGCCGACGCAGGGGTCGTGGCGGCCGGTCGTTACGATCTCGGTCTCGCGGCCGGTGCGGTCGACGGTGCGGCGCGCGGACAGGATCGAGGAGGTCGGCTTGACCGCAAAGCGCGCCACCACCGGCTGGCCGGTCGAGATGCCGCCGAGGATGCCGCCGGCGTGGTTGGACAGAAAGCGCGGCCTGCCGTCGTTGCCCATGCGCATCTCGTCGGCATTGTCCTCGCCCGACAGTTGCGCGACCGCGAAACCGTCGCCGATCTCCACGCCCTTGACCGCGTTGATGCCCATGAAGGCCGCGGCGATGTCGGCGTCGAGCTTGCCATAGACCGGCGCGCCGAGCCCGGCCGGAACATTCTCGGCCACGACCTCGATCACCGCACCGATCGAGGAGCCGGCCTTGCGCACGCCGTCGAGATAGCCGGCGAACTGGGCGGCCGCCCTGGCGTCCGGGCAGAAGAAGGGATTGCGGCCAACCTCCGCCCAGTCCCAGTTGGCGCGATCGATCCGGTGCGGCCCGATCTGGACGAGCGCCGCGCGCACGACAAGGCCCGGCACGACCTTGCGCGCAACGGCGCCGGCCGCCACGCGCGCCGCGGTTTCGCGCGCCGACGCCCGCCCGCCGCCGCGATAATCGTGCAAGCCGTATTTGACGTCGTAGGTGTAGCCGGCATGGCCGGGGCGGTACTTGTCCCTGATCGCCGAATAATCCTTCGAGCGCTGGTCGACATTGTCGATGAGGAGCGCGATCGGCGTGCCGGTGGTCATCTCCTGCCCGCCCGCCGCATCGGCAAAGACGCCGGACAGGATGCGCACCGTGTCGGGCTCCTGGCGCTGGGTGGTGTAGCGCGACTGGCCGGGCCGGCGGCGGTCAAGATCGCGCTGGATATCGGCGGCGGTCAGCGGGATCCGCGGCGGGCAGCCATCGATCACGCAGCCGAGCGCCGGGCCATGGCTCTCGCCAAACGTGGTGACCCGGAAAAGGTGGCCGAAGGTGTTGAACGACATAGCCCTGCTTTGGTTGGCGGTGTCGTAGCCCGCACCTTCCGCGGGGTCAAATTCCGGCCGCGCCCGCCGATTTTGCCGCCCGTGAGGCGGCAAATCCTTCGCAGGCGCGGGAGGAACCCGTCACATTCGGGCGCCTGCATTAACGGACATTCATCCCGCTGAACGACGATTAATGACAACCTGAATGCCTGTTAAGCTATTGTAATACTTGTATTTTTTTTGTTTTTTCGTTGCCGAGGCACGGCCCTGCTTGATATGGAATCGGTGCGGCCGCGCTCGCCGGCCGCGGGGGAAACCGGGACGGCCGCGGCCAGAGCGCGCACCGATCCATCGTCAGACAAGTTCAGCGACATGGCCTATACGCGCGACGTCATCCGCCTGAAAACCCGCCGAACCATGCCGGCCCCGCTTGCGCGGCCGCCGGTGGTTGCCTGCGAGGCGCACGACAATGCCGTGCGCTGGCGGGCGGGCGAACGGCTGCATCATCTGTTCGAGCAATCGTGCGATCGCTCCCCGGCGGGCGTTGCGGTCGTGACCGGCGATGGCGCGCTCAGTTACGAGACGCTCGACCGCCGCGCCAACCAGCTCGCGCGCTATCTGATCGAACGCGGCATCAAGGCCGGCGACCGCGTCGGCCTCCTGTTCGACAAGACGGTGGAGACCTATGTGGCGCTGCTCGGCGTGCTCAAGGCCAACGCCGCCTATGTGCCCTTCGATCCCGGATTTCCCGCCGAGCGCGTGCGCTTCATTCTCGGCGACGCCGATGTCCGCGCCATCGTGTCGATGGCCGCATTCGCCGAACGGCTCGCGGCGTTCGACGTCCCGGCCATCTGCCTGGACCGCGCGCAGGACGAAATCGACGCGAAGCCGCACACGCGCCTCGAAGCCGGCGAAGTGGCGCAGGCCCGCGATCAGGTCTGCTACATCATCTATACCTCGGGCACGACCGGCAATCCGAAAGGCGTCGTGATCGAGCATCCCAGCATCTGCAATTTCGTGCGCGTGGCGTCCGAACTGTACGGCTACATGCCGGGCGACCGCGTCTATCAGGGCATGACCATCGCCTTCGACTTCTCGATCGAGGAAACCTGGGTGCCGCTCGTTGCCGGCGCCACGCTGGTGCCGGGCAAGCCGGGCGGCAGCCTGGTCGGCGAGGAACTCGCCGACTTCCTGCGCCAGCGCGGCGTCACCTGCATGGCCTGCTGCCCGACTTTGCTGTCGACGATCGAAGAGGACGTGCCGAGCCTGCGCATCCTTCTGGTCGGCGGCGAGGCCTGCCCGCAGAATCTCGTGGCGCGCTGGTCGCGGCCGGGCCGCACCATTCTCAATTCCTACGGCCCGACCGAAGCCACCGTCACCGCCACCCTGACCGAACTCAGGCCCGACAAGCCGGTCACCATCGGCGTGCCGCTGCCGACCTATTCGATCGTCATTCTCGATCCGGCGACCGACCAGGCGCTGCCGCACGGCGAGCTCGGCGAGATCGGCATCGCCGGCATCGGCGTCGCCGCCGGCTATCTCAACCGCGACGACCTTACACAGAAGAAATTCATCGGCGATTTTCTCGGCATTGCCAACAATCCGTCCGGCCGCATCTACCGCACTGGCGACCTTGGCCGCGTCAACGAGGCCGGCGAGATCGAATATCGCGGCCGCATCGACACCCAGGTGAAGATCCGCGGCTACCGCATCGAGCTCGGCGAAATCGAAGCCGTCCTGCTCGACCTGGTGCACGTGGCGCAGGCGGCCGTCACCACC
>WBUW01000338.1 GCA_008933495.1 Pseudorhodoplanes sp. | reverse complement strand
ATACGCCGCTGCGCATCGTGTGAGCGCGCCGGGCGCGGCGCAAGCGCGCCACGCCCGGACATTCGCCGCCAGCCGGCGCGCCGCGCCAATTGATCCCGGGCGCGCCGTCAAGCGTTGTGCGCGGGCGGCGCGCAACTTCTTTGCGGCCGGTGAGTAACGGGGACATTCGATATGCGGCCACACATGCAGCGGACGGCAATGCTATTGCCATTTTTCCGCTTCAGTGACCGGCGATTCGGAAGTCCATGGCCCCGCTTGATTCGACCGCCCGCCGGCTGCCCGCCGAGGCAGCGCCGCTCTACCGTGCCGCACCGCACAATATCGAGGCGGAACAGGCGCTGCTGGGCGCGATCCTGGTCAACAACGAGGCGCTCTACCGCGTCTCGGATTTTCTGGAACCGCGGCATTTCTTCGAGCCGGTGCATCAGAAGATTTACGAACTGAGCGGAAACCTGATCCGCGCCGGCAAAATCGCCAATCCGGTGACGCTCAAGACCTTCCTGCCCGCCGACGCCGATATCGGCGGCATGACGGTCAGCCAGTATCTGGCGCGCCTCGCCGCCGAAGCCACCACCGTCATCAACGCGCTCGATTACGGCCGCACCATCTACGACCTGTCGATCCGGCGCGCTTTGATCATCATCGGCGAGGAGATGGTCAATACCGCCTACGACGCTCCCGTCGACGCGGTTCCCGCCAGGCAGATCGAGGATGCCGAGCGCAGGCTTTACGAAGTGGCGGAAATCGGGCGCTACGAGGGCGGCTTCCAGCGTTTCGCCCAGGCGCTGACCACCGCCGTCGACATGGCCGCGCGCGCCTACCAGCGCGACGGCCGCCTGTCGGGCCTTGCCACCGGCCTGCATGATCTCGACGCCAGGATGGGCGGATTGCAGCCCTCCGACCTGATCATCGTCGCCGGGCGACCCGGCATGGGCAAGACCGCGCTCGCCACCAACATGGCCTACAATATCGCGCGCGCCTGGCAGGGCGAAATCCGGGCCGATGGCCATACGACCACCGTCAATGGCGGTATCGTCGGCTTCTTCTCGCTCGAAATGTCGGCCGAACAGCTCGCCACCCGCATCATTTCCGAGCAGACCGGAATTCCGTCGAGCACCATCCGCCGCGGCGGCATCAGCGAGAACGACTTCGAGAAGATCAAGGATGTCTCGATCGAATTGCAGTCGCTGCCGTTTTTCGTCGACGAAACCGGCGGGCTGTCGGTGGCCCAGCTTGCCGCGCGCGCCCGGCGGCTCAAGCGCCAGCGCGGGCTCGACGTGCTGTTCGTCGACTATATCCAGCTCCTGCAGGGCTCGAGCCGGCGCGCGCAGGAAGGCCGCGTGCAGGAAGTCACCGAGATCACCACCAGCCTCAAGGCGCTGGCCAAGGAGCTCAACGTCCCGATCGTCGCGCTGTCGCAACTGTCGCGTCAGGTGGAGAGCCGCGACGACAAGCGGCCGCAATTGTCGGACCTGCGCGAGTCCGGCTCGATCGAGCAGGACGCCGACGTCGTGCTGTTCGTGTTCCGCGAGGAATACTATCTCGCCAACAAGGAGCCGCGGCCGGGCTCCGACGACTATGCCAAGTGGCAGACCGACATGGCTGCCGTTCACGGCAAGGCCGAGCTGATCATCGGCAAGCAGCGCCACGGCCCGACCGGGACCGTGCAGGTGCAGTTCGACGCCAACGTCACCCGCTTTGCCGATCTGGCGCGCGAGGACCAGCTGTCCGGTCCGTTCTGATGCGCGCGCTGCCGGCGGCCGCCGCGCCCGCCGCCGCCATATTGCCGGACGGCATGCCGCCCGGCATAGATGGACGCTTGCGGTACCCTTTGGGCGATTGCGCCATGTCTGCCGACCAAGCCGAAGCACACGTCCAGGACACCTTCATGCACGGCCCGCTGGAAGCCGAAGCCGGGGCCGTGCTGACGATCGACCTGGCCGCCATCGCCGCCAACTGGCGCAAGCTGCGGCAGATCGCCAACCCGGCCGACTGCGCGGCGGTGATCAAGGGCGACGGCTATGGCTGCGGCCTCGAACCGGTCGCCGCGCAATTGCACCGGGCCGGCTGCACGACCTTCTTTGTCGCCGATCTGTCGGAGGCGCGGCGCGCCCGCGCGGTGGTGCCCGAAGCGGTCATCTATGTGCTCAATGGCCTGCCGCCGGGCGCCGGCGAGACCTTCGCCGAGCATCAGTTGCAGCCGGTCATCGGCAGCGTGGCGGAACTGGCGGAATGGGACGCGTTCTGCGCCACCAGCGGCTGGCGCGGCGGTTTTGCGCTGCATGTCGACACCGGCATGAACCGCCTCGGCATTTCGGTCGGCGAGGCCGCCTCGATCGCCGCGCGCCTTGCGTCCGACAATCACGGCATGAGCCTGCTGATGAGCCATCTGGTCGACGCCGAAAATCCCGACAGCGCGCGCAACAACGAACAATTGCTGGCGTTCCGCGAGGTGCGCCGGCTGTTTCGCGGCGTGCCGGCCTCGCTCGCCAATTCCTCCGGCATTTTCCTCGGCCGCTCGGCGGTCTGCGATCTCGTGCGGCCGGGCGTGGCGCTCTACGGGCTCAACCCGACCCCCGGCTACGTCAATCCGATGGACCGGGTGGTGACGCTGCGCGCGCGCATCCTGCTCGTGCGCGACATCGAGACCGGCCAGACCGTCGGCTACAACGCGACCTGGACCGCGCGCCGGCCGTCGCGGATCGCGATCATCGGGGTCGGCTATGCCGACGGCTATCTGCGCGCGGCGAGCGCCGACGACAACAAGCCGGGCGGGGTGGCGACGGTCGGCGGCCTGCGCTGCCCGATCGTCGGGCGCGTATCGATGGACCTGATGGCGATCGACGTCACCGAGGTGCCGAAAGCCGGCACGCGCCGCGGCGATCCGGTCACGCTCATCGGCGACGGCCTCGAACTGGAAGAAGTCGCCGAACATGCCGGCACCATCGGATACGAAATCCTGACCCGGCTCGGCCATCGCTACGCGCGGGTCTATCGGACCTGAGGTCCGCCGCGGTTGACTTCCCGCCGCATCCGGCCTCGATTGGCGGCAACACGGATTCGCCGGCGAACGAGCGGCCATGAGCAAGCGCACCGCCTCCTTTATCTGCCAGAATTGCGGCGCCGCCTATGGCCGCTGGCAGGGCAAGTGCGAGGCCTGCGGCGAGTGGAACACGCTCGCCGAGGAAGAAGCGGTCTCGCCCCTGCGTGCGCGCGCTCCCGGCAAGACGCCCGGCAAGGGCCGGCGGTTCGCGCTCGAACCCCTGTCGGGGGAGACGCATGACGCCCCGCGCCTGCCCTCCGGCATTGCCGAGTTCGACCGCGTCACCGGCGGCGGGCTGGTGCGCGGCTCGGTGCTGCTGGTCGGCGGCGATCCCGGCATCGGCAAGTCGACGCTGCTGATCCAGGTCGCCGCCGCCTTGGCCCGCGGCGGACACCGCGCCGTCTACATTTCCGGCGAGGAGGCGACCGCGCAGGTGCGGCTGCGCGCCGAGCGGCTGTCGCTCGGCGCGGCGCCGGTCGAACTCGCCTCCGCGACCGCAATCGAGGACATCCTGGCCACGCTCGCCGCCGGCGACCTGCCGCGCCTGATCGTCATCGACTCGATCCAGACCATGTGGACCGACACCGTGGAATCGGCGCCCGGCACGGTCACGCAGGTGCGCGCCTCGGCGCAGGCGCTGATCCGCTTCGCCAAGAAGACCGGCGCCTGCATCATCTTGGTCGGGCACGTCACCAAGGACGGCCAGATCGCAGGTCCGCGCGTGGTCGAGCACATGGTCGATGCGGTGCTTTCCTTCGAGGGCGAAGGCTCGCACCAGTTCCGCATCCTGCGCGCAGTGAAGAATCGGTTCGGACCGACCGACGAGATCGGCGTGTTCGAGATGACCGGGCTCGGCTTGCGCGAGGTGACGAACCCCTCGGAACTGTTCCTGTCGGAGCGCGATCTCGGCTCGCCCGGGACCGCGGTGTTCGCCGGCATCGAGGGCACCCGGCCGCTGCTCGTCGAAATCCAGGCGCTCGTCGCTCCGACCACGCTCGGCACGCCGCGCCGCGCCGTTGTCGGCTGGGACCAGAAC
>WBUW01000337.1 GCA_008933495.1 Pseudorhodoplanes sp. | reverse complement strand
CCATAGACTTGGCCTGCGCCCACGGGTCACGGCGAGGTGACAGGAAGTTAACTTTCTTTCGCCGCACCGCTCTTCTATGCTGCGCCTGCGGTCTGATTTCGCGATCGCGAAATGGCGTCGCCAGCTTCGAGGGGAGTGGTGGCGTCGAGGCCCGCCGGTAAACCGGGGGCATAATGGAAGGAGGCCAAAACAATGGCCCGTGCTGCGGCTCTGCCCGTTGTCACCGCCGAAGGCGGCTTGTCCCGCTACCTCGAAGAAATCCGCCGGTTTCCGATGCTGGAACCGCAGGAAGAATACATGCTGGCCAAAAGCTGGCGCGAGCACGGTGACCGTGATGCCGCCCACAAGCTCGTCACCAGTCACCTGCGGCTCGTCGCCAAGATCGCGATGGGCTATCGCGGCTACGGCCTGCCGATTTCCGAGGTCATTTCGGAAGGCAATGTCGGTCTCATGCAAGCGGTCAAACGCTTCGAGCCCGACAAGGGCTTCCGCCTCGCCACCTATGCCATGTGGTGGATCAAGGCGGCAATTCAAGAATACATCCTGCGCTCGTGGTCGCTCGTCAAAATGGGCACGACCGCGAACCAGAAGAAGCTGTTCTTCAACCTGCGCAAGGCCAAGAGCAAAATATCGGCTCTCGGCGAGGGCGACCTGCGCCCCGACCAGGTCAAGATCATCGCCAAGCGGCTGGGCGTGACCGAGAAGGACGTGGTCGACATGAACCGCCGGCTCGCCGGCGACGCCTCGCTGAACGCGCCGATCCGCGACGACGGCGAATCCGGCGAGTGGCAGGACTGGCTCGCCGACGAATCCACCGGCCAGGACGAAATCCTTGCCGCGAGCGAGGAGTTCGAGAACCGCCGCAAGGCGCTGGGCGATGCACTGTCGGTGCTCAACGCCCGCGAGCGGCGCATTTTCGAGGCCCGGCGGCTGGCCGAGGAGCCGATCACGCTCGAAACGCTGGCCGAGGAATTCGGCGTCTCGCGCGAGCGCGTGCGCCAGATCGAGGTGCGCGCCTTCGAGAAGGTGCAGAAGGCGGTGAAGAACCGCATGGCGGCGATGGAGACGCCGGCCGCCAAGAGCTCCGCGCCGATGCCGGCGCAGTGAGCTTGCGATAGACGATGTTGTGCAACGGCCGGGCCCTGCCCGGCCGTTCCGCTTTCCGGCCTGCGGCAGCATTGGTGTCGCGTCGCCTCTTTCGCATCTCCCGGATTTTTCAAACAGCCATGGCTTCGCATCCCGCGCGGAAAAGCTCCGCCGGGTTTGTGCCGCCTGTCCCCCGGTTCTTTCGAACCGAGGGCGATGGTGCGCCGAATGGCGCAGCATCGAATCCATGCGTCTCTTGCGAGACGCCTCGCCTTCCGGCGCACCATCTCCGGCGTTTTCACCACTGCTGCGGGCCGCGCTTTCGAGGCGGGTCCGCGACCCGCGTCGTCAGCAAGCTCCTTGCGCCGGGCCGTAGTGCCCGGGGGCGGAGCCCCGCAGCAGCCCGGGTGCAGGCTTACGAGGCCTGCGCGCGGGCGCCGGTCCCTCCCCGTCCTTCGGCACGTCTCCGGAAGACGCCCTCGCGGGAAGGATCATAGGAATTTATTCATAGATTGTGGAAAGATTATGGCACGGATCGAGAGACCCGCCCCGATTTGCAGGTGCAGCCGCGCCGCGGCCGATCAAAAGCCGGGATGAAAAATATCGTCGCCCGGCACCGGGCCGCCGTCCTGCGCCATGTCGTGGATCATCTCGATCTCGACATCGGCGCCGGAGGGTTGCGAGGCGTCGGCGGGACCGCGATAGCCGGGCAGGAAGCCTGCGCCCGCGCGCGCTGAGCGAAAATCGTCGAGCGCCTTCTGGCTGCCGACATAAGCGCACCGGCAATATTCGGGATCGGCATAGACATAATAGCGCGTGCCGTCGTTGAGGCGCGCGACGAACTTGCGCGCGGGAAGCGAACGCAGCCGCGCCATGCGGTCGGCGGTGTTGGCCGCGCGCATCCGGAAGCCGGCCGCTTCCAGCCGCTGGCCGACTCCTTCCTGCGCGCCGGCGGGCGCGTGCAGCAATGCGAACGCGAGGCCGGCCACCGCGACGATCGGCAGAAAAACGGACATGCGTCTCACCCTCGTTCGACGGCGGCGCCGGTCAGGCGCCCGCGCGCTTCTCCACATTGGCGCTGCGCGCCGGCACGCCGAACTCGCGGTGGCAGACCGCGGCGAGCGCGGCCACGCCGTCGCGGATCGTTTCCTTGGCGGGATGCGCGAAGCACAGTCGCATCCGGCTGCGGCTCCAGTCCCGGTTCACCGACCATTCCGGGCCGGGATTGATCGCAATGCCGGCGGCGAGCGCGGCCTGCGCCAGTCGCAGGATGTCAACCTCATCCGGCAATTTCACCCACAGGAAGATGCCGCCGGCCGGCGCCTCGAATTCGGCGGCGGTGCCGAACTGTTCGGCAAGCGCTTCCATCAGCGTGTCGCGCTTCTCGCGCAGCGCGCGGGTGAGAACGGGCACATGGTCGTGGAAATGTTTGCCGCAATATTCCGCCAGCACCATCTGTTCGAGCGCGCCCGAGCCGGCGTCGGTCTTCAGCGCGACCAGGCGCGAGAGGACGTCCCAGGGCGCGACGATGTAGCCGGCGCGCAAGGCGGGCGCGACCGACTTGGAGAACGAGCCGACATGGATGACCTGTCCGCGCCGGCCCATGGCGTAAAGGGCGGGCGGACGGCGATGATCCCAGATCAGGTCCGCATAGCAATCGTCCTCCACCACCGGCACGCCATAATGCTCCGACAGCCGCAGCAATTCGTGGCGGCGTTCGAGCGGCAGGATGGTGCCGGTCGGATTCTGCACGGTCGGGATGGTGTAGATGAATTTCGGCGTCACGCCGCGGCGCCTGAGGTCGGCAAGCGCGGCCGCCAGCGCGTCCATGCGCATGCCCTCGCGATCGAGCGGGATGCCGGTCATGTTCGCGCCCAGGCGCGCGAAGCGCGAAATCGTGCCGCCATAGGTTTCCTGCTCGACGATGACGGTGTCGCCGCGCGCAACGAACAGCGCGTTGACGAGGTCGAGCGCCTGCAACGAACCCGACACCAGCAGGATTTCGTCGGCGGCGCAGGCGACGCCGGCGTCGCGCCTGAGCTTGCCGACCAGAAAGTCGCGCAGCGGCCGGTAGCCGAGCGGCCCGCTTTGCAGACCATAGAGCGACAGATCGCGCCCTTCGCGTCTGAGCACCGCGTTCGCGGCTTCGGTCAGCGCCGCGACCGGCGTCAAGTCGGCATCATTGTGGCCGCCGATGAAATTGTATTTCGGAAAGCCGGTCCATCGGACGGCCGGCGCCGGCAGGCCGGGCGCGAGCAGCGGCGCGATGTCGAACGGCGTCTCGGTCATGTCCTGCGGTCCGGGTCGGCGGGAAATGGCTGCGCGGCCGCGGCGACGTCTACTGCTTCCACGTGGCGAAGGCCTCCGCGAAGGCGCGCTCGCCCGGGGTGCCTTTTTCGAGCGCGAGAATGGCGCGGCGATTGTTGTTGTAGACCACCGGAATGTCGAACCAGGCGCGCTCCTTGAGCAACTGGATGTTGCGCTGGATGTCGGCCTCGGTTGCGGAAAGGCCGACCAGGAAAAACCCGGTCATCACCTTCACCGCCAGGCCCGACAGCGGCACGCCGCGCGTCTGCTCGGACTGCTTCATCAGGATGCCGGGCACGTTGGAAATGCCGCCGCCCTCGAAATCCGACGGCAGGTTGAACATGATTTCGATCGTGTGGCTTGCCGGCAGGGTCTGGTCGGTGTTGCGGCGAAGCGAGAATTTCATGGTGATGCGCCGCTCGGGAATTTCCACGTCGGCGCGCACGGCAAGCTCGGGCGGCTGGCCGGGACCGGGCGAGACGGTCTCCGTGCGCCAGATCGCCGAGCCGACATAACGCTTGCCCTGCGGGTCGGTCGGCTCCTCCTCGTAGAGGACGACGCGCTGGGCGACCGCGGGTCCGGGCGCGGCGCCGGACTGGCCGATGCGGTCGGAAATCTTGGGTTGCGCGCCGGTCGGGGCCTGCGGCGCCGGAGCCTGGCGGGCGACCGGGGCGGGCGTGCCGCGGAACGCCTGATAG
>WBUW01000336.1 GCA_008933495.1 Pseudorhodoplanes sp. | reverse complement strand
TTTTCACTTGCATTTTGTGCGACGCGGTGCGATATTGCTGCAGCGCGGTAACGTGCCTCGCACGTTCCCGCCGCCCTCCTTGGGCGTTTCCTCCCTAGACTTGGGCCGCTTGCCAACGCAGGCGGCCCTTTTTTCTTGTAAAATATCAATAATTTATAAAACCCTTGCGGAAAGCGGCCGGCGGCCGGGGCGAAATTGCCCGGCTTGCGCGCGTACGCCTCCGCATGCGCGAGCGCGCCATCCCGGGTGGCCTTGCATGGAACGCGATGCTGCTATGCACAATGAACGAGGCTATTCCGCCGCCGACCGCCACGGCCGCAATTCCTCCAGCGGGATCGCGGCGATGCAGTCGGCGAGCCGCTCCAGGTCGGCCTTCAGTCGCGCGAACCCGGCCGCGCGCTCGTAGCGCTTTTCGTCCATATAGAGGGCGCGGTTGATTTCGAGCTGGATGGCATGCAGCCCGGAGGCCGGGTTGCCGTAATGCTCGGTGATGAAGCCGCCGGCATAGGGCTTGTTGCGGCTGACGGCATAGCCGCAGTCGCGCAAGGTATCTTCGATCACGGCCGACAACAGGCCGACGCAGCTTGTGCCGTAGCGGTCGCCAAGCACGATATCGGCGCGCGGGCGGTCGTCGCGCGAGGCCGTCGTCGACGGCATGGAATGGCAATCGATCAGGATGGCGGCGCCGAAATCCTGATGCAGGCGCGCGAACAGCCGGCGCAGCGTGCGGTGATAGGGCTTGTACAGGCTTTCGATGCGTTGCAGGGCGTCGTCGACCGAGATGCGCTGGTCGTAGATTTCCTGCGCATCGCCGACCACGCGCGCCACGGTTCCGAGTCCGCCGGCGACGCGCATCGAGCGGGTATTGGCGAAGGACGGCAGGCGTCCCTCGAACATGCGCGGATCGAGTTCGTAGGGTTCGCGATTGACGTCCACGTAGCAACGCGGGAAGTGGGCCCGCATCAGCGGATAGCCGCGCGCGACCACCCCGGCCGTGAGTTCGTCGACGAAGGTGTCCTCGGAACGGCGCAAGGTGGCGAGGTCGAGGCGGGAGGCGGCGAGGAAGGCGCGCGGATATACGCGCCCGCTGTGCGGGGAATTGAACAGGACCGGCCCGCTCCAGTGGAACGGCTCCTGGACTTCGAAAGGCGGATTGAGTTCCTGGGCGGAATTCATCGGGGCGGGTTACCGTCGGGCCGACCGGCAGAAGCCTCTTGAAGCTCTACCCATATATGGCTTGAATTGTCCATGCGGGTGGGAGGACCGGCCGGTTTTCACGCGTTGTTTACCGGCAATCGGCTTTATGGGCCTGGGGGATCCTTCTGGCGAGCGCAGCGAAGGCAATGCCATGGCTCCGGCCTCGCGCGGCGGGAATGCTCCCGGTGCGCGACCCCGGCAGGCGGTGAGTGTCGAGTGAGATAGTGGGCCGATGACCGAAGAATTGCCGAAAATCCTGCTGGCGGAAGACGACACCGATATGCGCCGTTTCCTGGTCAAGGCGCTTCAGAATGCCGGTTTCAAGGTGGTGTCCTACGACAACGGATTGTCGGCCTATCAGCGCCTGCGCGAGGAGCCGTTCGAGCTCCTGCTGACCGACATCGTGATGCCGGAAATGGACGGGATTGAGCTTGCCCGCCGCGCCTCCGAGCTCGATCCCGACATCAAGATCATGTTCATCACCGGCTTTGCCGCGGTCGCGCTCAATGCCGATTCGGCCGCACCCAAGAATGCCAAGGTGCTGTCCAAGCCCGTGCATCTGCGCGACCTCGTCAACGAGGTCCAGAAGCTGCTCGCCGCCGCCTGAGCGCGACGGTTCGCGCATCGCTTCGGCGCCGCCACATTGGCGCCCCGCGTTCTTGCTTCGCTGTGCTTAAGCCGATATAGGGGCGTTTCCCGATCGGGCGGGCGCGTAGCTCAGCGGGAGAGCACTACCTTGACATGGTAGGGGTCACAGGTTCGATCCCTGTCGCGCCCACCATCCCTCACATCCAGCCAGTCCCCCCGACGCCTCCGCTTGGGACCGCCGTCCGGTCCCCTGCGCGCCGGCGCAGACGGGGACATGGAGCGAGGCGCCATGACCTTTCGGTTTGCTGCAAAAGTGCTCGCGCTGTGGGCCGCCTTGGCTGCGCCGGAGTCCGCGCTCGCCGCCAAGAACAAGGCGGTCGCGCCGAAGGCCAGATGCGCGAGCGCCGTCCTTTGTACCACGGCCTGCAACGCCGCCGGCTGGTGCAAGGTGGCCGTCTGCCGGCCATCCGCAGGGGTCGCGCCGACCCTGGCCTATTGTCCGGCGGGCAGTTCGCTGTGTCCGCCGAAATGCTGAGGACGCGCGATCCGCTGATCGTTTCTGAACATTCCTTAAGCTTCGGCGCCGATTGAGTTTTTTGGGACATGCGGCGCGCCGGCGCTTGTCGCGGCGGGGGCTCTATGCAATTCTTAAATTACCGGGTTCATACCTGAGGATGCTGGGAGTGCACTCATGCTGAAGATCATCGGAAAAGTCGCGGCCGTGGCCGCTCTCGCGGTGGTGGCCGCCTCGTTCTCGACGCCGTCCTACGCCGCCAAGAAGAAAGCCGCTCCGGCCAAGTGCACCGCCGGTGCCTGGCAGCAGGCCGCCTGCGTCGGCTTGATGCGGACCGGCCAGCGCTGTGGCCTCGACGGCAAGTGGTATCCGTCGCTCGTGATGTATTTTGACCCGTCCTGCGCGAAGAAGTAAGCCGCTTCGCCACTGCGGTTCATTCGGCTCCGGCCCCGCTCGCAAGGGCGGGGCCTTGGCGTTTGGCGGGGGCGCGCGCGTTGACTTCGCAGGCGCCGCCGACTAGTTTCGCGCGCAATTCCAGACATTTCGGCGCCAACGGCTCGAATCCGGGGTCAAAACGATGAAAATTCGCAATTCGCTCAAGTCGTTGCGCGGCCGTCACCGCGATAACCGGCTGGTCCGCCGCAAGGGCCGCGTCTACGTGATCAACAAGACGCAGCGTCGCTTCAAGGCGCGCCAGGGCTGATGTCCGGGCGACACCCGGCTTTTGCCACGCCAAACGGGGTCAGAATTGCGGCAGCCGCTCGCGCGGCTGTGACCGGGTTATGGGTTTGCTGCGGCCCGGCTCGCCGCTAAACTATTTTCATGCTCCTGCGATTCAGATACGCCGCGACCGGCGTGCTTGCCGCGCTCGTGCTGCTGTCGCCCGGGTTTGCGGGGGCGGAGAATGGGCGCTGGATCGAGCCGCCGGAGACGCCGCCGGCCAAGCGCGTCGACCGTACCGAAAATCTCGACTTCCTGTTCGGCGCCCTGAAGGTCGCGCCGGACGAGGACAGCGCAAAATCGATCGAGCAGAGAATCTGGGCGCGCTGGATCGTGACCAGGAGCGACACCGCCAACCTGCTGATGGTGCGGGCCAAGAGCGCGGTCGACGGCAAGGACCTCGATCTGGCCATCAGGCTTCTCGACGCGATCATCGCGATCAAGCCGGATTACGTGGAAGCCTGGAACCGGCGCGCGACCATCTATTACCAGAAGAAGGACTTTGGCCGCTCGCTCGCCGACCTGCGGCAGGTGCTGGCGCGCGAGCCGCGCCATTTCGGCGCGATCATGGGCGTCGGCCTGATCATGCAGGACCTCGGTGAGGACAGGCGCGCGCTCGCCATGTATCGCCGCGTGATCGAGATTTATCCGCGGCTGCCGCGCGTCTCCGACCTGATCAAGACCTTGTCGCAGAAGGTCGATGGCCGCGACATCTGACGCCGGGATCGCGGCCGCGCATGGCTCGTTCGAAACCCCGTCTGCGCCGCGCCGTATCTGACGCATGTTGCGTTCATTGCCGCCATCCGTGAGCCTGCCGGTTTGGATCCTTGCTGCGCTGGCGCTCCTTGCGCTCGTGACCTGGCTGGCGCGCCTCGTTCTTGAGCGGCGGCATCGCCCGCACGGGCGTTTCGTCGACGTGGCCGGCGGCCGCCTGCATGTGGTCGAAGTCGGTGCGGCGCGCGGTCCGCACGATCCGGCCGTGGTGCTGATCCACGGTGCGAGCGGCAATCTCAAGGACATGGAGATTGCGCTCGCCGGGCGACTGGCGGAGCGCTGGCGGGTGGTGCTGATCG
>WBUW01000335.1 GCA_008933495.1 Pseudorhodoplanes sp. | reverse complement strand
CCGAATCGTCATCCTGCTTTCGCTCTTTGTCTGGGCATGATCTTTGCCGAAGATCGCTTCACCCTTTTCGGGATCATGGTCCGGACCATGATCCGTTCAAATTGAATCGGATCATGGTCCAGGTTTTCTTGATTTTCGCGCGATCTCGCGCCGGACCGATTGCCACGTCGGCGGATCGCGCTCGATCTATGAGCTTTCAATAGGTTGTCCATCCGGTCCCGACCGAGGACGCTGGAATGGCCGAAGCTTCAGTTTTCCGAAGGAACCACCGGATGAACGGGCACAAGCATGCCCGCCTGATACCAAGCGTGCTTGATCTCGACCTGTCCGCACTGTCATTGCCGGACAACCGGGTCCGACCTCCAGTCGGCCCGGTCGTAAACTTGATCCGGCAATCCATCATCTTGAGACGATTCTTCTTTTTTGCGATGGATGCGCGGGTCAGGTTTACATTCGGGCCGGCTTCCAGCCGGACCCGGATGCCCGCGCATGACCGGTCAGAAATCGGCGCCGGTGGTATGACCCCGTTTGATCGAGAGCGGATCGTGCGACTGGCTGAGCGCGGGCAGACGCCTGCGGCCGTCAGCGCCGATTGGCCGGCTTGCCGCCGCCGAAAATCAGCCGGGTGGGATTCTCGTCGAAATTGCGCACCGTGCGTTCGATCACCCCGAGCGTCCGGCGGCCGTCGGTCACGAGCCCGTCGAGCTTCTTGTCGAGATTCTCGGCCGTGTTCTTGATCGCGCGCACGGCGTCCGGGATGTCGCCCTTGCCTTCCGGCCCGCCGACCATGGTGTCGACGCCGGCAATGATGCGGTCGATGCGGTTCGAATTGCGCGCCAGCGCATCGGTGAAGGTTTCGATATTCTTGAGCGAGTTCTTCAGGGCCGCCTGGTTTTCGATGATGATCCCGTCGATGCGCGACAGTGTGTCGCGCGCGGCCTGCATGACGTCCTGCGAGGCGCTGCTGGCGGCAACGAGCGTCGGCAGCTCATTGTCCTTGCGCGCCACCGGCGCGGCATCCGGCGAGCCGCCGCGCAGCGACAGCGTCGCAATCCCGGTCAGGCCCTGGAATTCGAGCGAAGCCTTGGTGTCGGAACGCAACGGCGTGCCGCTCGCCACCGAGATCGTCACCAGCGCCTGGCGCGGATTGTTCGGATCGAGCCCGAGATCGACCACGTCGCCGACGCGGATGCCGTTGAAGGAGACCGGCGCGCCGGTGCGCAGCCCGCCGACCGGGCCCTGGAACACCACCCGGTAATAGTTGCGGACCGTGGTTCCGCCGACATGGTGGAACCAGTAGACGAAGCCGAACGCGCCGACGATCACCGCCAGCGTGAACACCCCGATCAGCACATAATTGGCTCTGGTTTCCATGTTGTCACCTTCAAGCCGCGCCCGCACCGCGCGATCGTTTGCCCCTGAAATAGGCTTTCAGCCACGGATGTTCCGAGGCCATCATCGTCGACATGGGTCCGGCGGCCATCACCTTGCCGTCGACAAGAACTGCGATCCGGTCGCAGACCGAGTGCAAGGAATCCAGGTCGTGAGTTACCATAAAAACGGTCAGCCCCAAAGTCTGCTGCAGGGTGCGGATCAGGCTGTCGAATTCGCCGGCGCTGATCGGATCGAGGCCCGACGTCGGCTCGTCGAGGAAGACGATCTGCGGATCGAGCGCGAGCGCGCGCGCCAGCGCCACGCGCTTGACCATGCCGCCCGACAGTTCCGACGGCATCTTGTTGCCGACGTCGGGCGGCAGGCCGACCATTTTCAGCTTGGCGGCGGCGACCTCGTCCATCAGCCGCTGCGACAGATCGAGATATTCGCGCATCGGGAACTGCACGTTCTGGCGGACATTGAGCGAGGAGAACAGCGCGCCCTGCTGGAACAGGATGCCCCAGTGCCGCTCGATCACTTCGCGCTCCTCGATATCGGCATTGGTCAGTTCGTGGCCGAACACCTCGATCGAGCCGGAAATCGGCTGGATCAGCCCGATCACCGTGCGCAGCAGCACCGATTTGCCGGCGCCCGAGGCGCCGACGAACCCCATGATCTCGCCCTTGTAGACGTCGAGATCGACGCCCTTGAGCACCTCGGACGGCCCGAAACGCACATAGAGATCGCGCACCGACAGCGCGATCTGCGGCGTGGCGGCGGGCGTAGCGGCGGGCTTGGCGGCAGACTTGGCGCCAGCCTTGGCGGCGGACTCGGCGGCAGCCTCGGCGGCGGACATCGTATCGTTCTGCGGCCCCGGCTTGAGCATATCAGAGATCCACCGCCGCAAAGAAGATCGCGAAAATGCCGTCGAGCACGATCACCAGGAAGATCGATTTCACGACCGACGCCGTGGTCTGCAACCCGAGCGATTCCGCCGAGCCTTTCACCTGCAAGCCTTCCACGCAGGCCACGATGCCGATGATCATCGCCATGAACGGCGCTTTCAGCATGCCGACCAGGAAATGGTCGGTCGAAATCGCCTCGCGCAGCCGCTGCAGAAACACTTCCGGCGGAATGCCGCCATAGAGCCAGGCCACGAGCCCGCCGCCATAGAGCGCCGCCATCGAGCCGATGAAAGTGAGCATCGGCACCGCGATGATGAGCGCGACGATGCGCGGCAGCACGAGGATGCTGATCGGATCGAGGCCCATGGTCTGCAGCGCGTCGACCTCCTCGCGCATCTTCATGGAACCGAGTTCCGCCGTGTAGGCGCTGCCGGAACGCCCGGCCACCATGACGCAGACGATCAGGACGCCGACCTCCCGCAGCACCAGAATACCGACCATGTCGACGACATAGATTTCCGCGCCGAACTTGCGGAAATGGAAGATGCCCTGCTGGGCGAGGATTGCGCCGATCAGGAAGGTGATTAGGAGAATGATCGGCACCGCGCGCCAGCCGACGAGATCGATCTGGTTGACCATCGAGATCAGGCGGAAGGTCGCCGGCCGCAGCATCGCGCGCAGGCCGGAGACGGTGACCGCGCCGAGCATGCCTACGATCAGCTTCATCGAACGGCTGACTTCGGCCATGTTGCGGCCGACCGTGCTCAGCGCGAAGCTGACGATATTGCGGGAGCCGCGCGCGCGCCTGGGCGTCTCGGTGGTCTGGTGCACGGTTTCGACCAGCGTGCGGAACCGCTCGGGCAGGCCGACGATGCGCGCCTGCGCGCCGCGCTCGCCGGCGGCGCGGCGCAGGCGTTCGATCAGCCAGGCGCCGTAGGTATCGATGCGCTCGACCGCGCCCATCTGGATATCGACATTGCGGATGGCCTCGCTCGCCGGCGTGGCGGCCATCACCAGGCGTTCGAGCAATGCGGCATTGTCGGCGGTCCAATGACCGCGCGCGGACAATTCCAGACGCTCACCGTCCAGTTTGCCGGTGAGGAGCGCCTCGGTGCTCACAACCCCCTCCGTCCCCCATGCCTCGGACGGGCCCGCACGACGCCCGGAACGCCGCGCGCCTTGAGGAAAACCGCATTTCGGCGACATACTTAACCACCGCCGGGGGGCTGTCGAGCGCTCATTAACACTCTCTTCATCATGGTTAATTCACCCGCTTTGCGCCTGTCCGCGACCCTCGAAAGCTGGCCGATCGCCGGCCGCTTCGCGATCAGCCGCGGCGCCAAGACGCAGGCCGAGGTGGTGGTGGTGGAACTCTTCACCGCCGGAGCGCGCGGCCGCGGCGAATGCGTGCCCTATGCCCGCTATGGCGAGACCCCGCAGGCGGTTCTCGCCGCAATCGAGGCGCTGCGGGAAGCGCTCGCCGGCGGGCTCGACCGGCACGCGCTGCAGAAGGCGCTGCCGGCCGGCGCCGCGCGCAACGCGCTCGATTGCGCGTTCTGGGACCTCGAAGCCAGGCGCAGCGGCAAGCCCGTGCATGAACTCGCCGGCCTGCCCGTCCCGCGCCCGCTCGTCACCGCCTACACGATTTCGATCGGCCGCCCCGACGACATGTACGCCGCCGCGCGCAAGGCCGCCGGCCGCCCCTTGCTCAAGGTCAAGCTCGGCGCCGACGATGACGCCGCGCGCATTGCCGCCGTGCGCGCCGCCGCTCCCGCCGCCGAACTGATCGCCGACGCCAATGAAGGCTGGACGCAGGACAATC
>WBUW01000334.1 GCA_008933495.1 Pseudorhodoplanes sp. | reverse complement strand
CAGCCTGCGGGCTTTCATGCGCGCATACGCGCGCGCGTCTGGTCGGGCTGCGCGTGGCCTCAATTTTCAAAAAATCGATGATCGCGTGGTCGGCCATCAGAACGCCGGAGGCGGCCGGTCCGGGATAGAAAACTCCCGGCGCGACCTCCCTCAGGTCCGCGGACGAAATCGGCTTCAATGCCATTGAAGATGCGTCTCCGGTTGGGATAAGTGTCTCACGAGCGCACTATGAAACAATTCAACCTCGGCGTGTATTGGCGGTCGGCAATAGTATCGCCGCGCAGGGATTGTCGCTTTGACTGATTTGCAGGATTCGCAGGAGCCATGAACCTCGACATCGTGACCGGCGGCGCCGGCTTCATCGGGAGCCATATGGTGGACCGGCTGCTCGCGGCCGGGCGCCGCGTGCGCGTCATCGACAATTTCAGCAACGGCTCGCCGCGCAACCTTGGCCAGCACGAGGGCCGCGCCGAGCTTGAAATCCTCGACATCGATCTCGCCGATTATCGGGCGGTCGCGGGCAGCTTCAAGGGCGCCGACCGGGTGTTCCACTTTGCCGCCCTCGCCGACATCGTGCCCTCGATCGAAAATCCGGGCGCCTATTTTCGTTCGAATGTCGACGGCACGTTCAATGCACTGGAACAATCTGTGAAATCCGGCGCGCGGCGCTTCGTCTACGCCGCGTCCTCCACCTGCTATGGCATCCCCGATCATTATCCGACCCCCGAAACGGCGGAGCCGCGCCCCAAATACCCCTATGCGCTGACCAAATTCCTCGGCGAACAGCTCGTCATGCACTGGGCCGAGGTCTACAAACTGCCGGCGATTTCGCTGCGCATGTTCAACGTTTACGGGCCGCGCGCGCGGACGAGCGGAACCTATGGCGCGGTATTTGGCGTTTTCCTCGCCCAATTGCTCGCAAACAAGCCCTTGACCATTGTCGGCGACGGCAACCAGACCCGCGATTTCACCTATGTGACGGACGTGGTGGACGCCTTCCTGACGGCGGCCGGGTCCGGGATGTCGGCGGCCGTTTACAATGTCGGAAGCGGCGGTACCTACAGCATCAATCGCCTGGCAGAATTACTGGGTGCCCAAGAGGTGGTGCATATTCCCAAACGTCCTGGGGAGCCTGACTGTACCTGGGCGGACACCGCCAAAATCGAGCGCGACCTGAACTGGCGGGCCAAGGTGCCTTTCGAACGCGGCGTGGCCGCGATGCTGCAGGATATCGAGCAATGGCGGGAGGCGCCGGTCTGGACGCCGGAAAAGATCGCCGAACAGACGAAGACATGGTTTAAGCTTCTGGCGGAAACCGCCTCGAGCAAGGCGTGATTGCTGCCGCGTGCAAATCGACGGGGGACCCGGAATGCTGCAGCGGCCGGACAAGGCCGGCGCCGAACGAGCCGGACGCGAGCGGGCCGGCAAGATCCTGCCGCTTGATCAACTCGGGCCGGCCATCGAAGCCGTCCGCAAGGGACGCCGTGTCGTGCTCTGCCATGGCGTCTTCGACCTGCTTCATGTCGGCCACCTGCGCCACCTCAAGGCCGCCCGCGATTTCGGCGATCTCCTCGTCGTCACCATCACGGGCGACGAATTCGTCAACAAGGGCCCCGGCCGCCCGGCCTTTCCTTCGACGCTGCTGGCCGAAATGCTGGCAGAGCTGGAGGTGGTCGATTTCGTCGGCGTCGTCGAGGAAGCCGGCGCGCATCCGGCAATCCGGACGATCAAGCCGGACTTCCTCGTCAAGGGCTCCGAATACAGCGATCCCGCCAAGGATATCAGCGGTAAAATCGTCACCGAACGCGAGCTGGTCGAGAGCTTCGGCGGCCAGCTCGTGTTCACCGAGGACATCACCTTCAGCTCATCAAATCTGCTCAACCGCTATTTCAATCTGCACGACCAGCCGGCGCGCGAATACCTGGCCGGTCTGCGGCAGACGGATTTCGAAAGCAGGTTCAACCGGCTGCTCGACCGTATCGAGAAGATGCGCATCGTCGTGGTCGGCGAGACCATCGTCGACCACTATGTCTATGTCGATGCCATGGGCAAGGCCGCGAAGGAAAATATCATCGCCACGCTTTATCGCGACGAGGAGGTGTTTGCCGGCGGCGTGATCGCGGTTGCCAACAACCTGTCCGCGATCTGTCCGAACGTCGAACTCATCACCATGGTCGGCGATCCGGGCGCCGGCAACAACCATGCCGACATGATCCGCAAGAGCCTGGCCCCCTCGGTCAAGGCGACCTTCCTGCACAAGCCGTCGGCGCCGACCGTTCAGAAAACCCGGTTCGTCGAGCCGACCTATGTCCGCAAGCTGTTCGAAATCTACCGCATGGATGACACCGCCTTGCCGGCGAACGTGCAGGCGTCTTTTCACGCTACCCTTGAGGAAAAGCTCGCGCGATCCGATCTCGCCGTCGTCTGCGATTTCGGCCACGGCATGATCGATGCCGGGGCGGTCGATATCCTGCAACGCAAGGCGCCGTTCCTTGCGGTCAATGTCCAGTCCAATGCGGGCAATATCGGATATAACCTGATCGACAAATACCGGCGCTGCGACTTCATGTGCGTCGATGCCATGGAAGCGCGCCTTGCGGTCCGCGACAAGCATGCGGCCCTCGCCGATATCGTCACCCGGCGTCTGCCCAGGCTCGTGGATTGCAACAACTTCATCGTCACGCACGGCCGCTCGGGCTGCTTCGTGCGCAAGGGCGACGGCGCGCTCTGCATCCCCTCCTTCGGCGGCGCGGTCGTGGATACGGTGGGTGCGGGCGACGCCTTTTTCGCGCTTTCGGCGCCGTGCGTGGCGGCGGGCGCGGACTGCGAAATGGCGGGTTTCGTCGGAAACGTGGCCGGTGCTATCAAGATCGGCATCGTCGGGCACCGGCGCTACCTGTCGCGTTTCGAAATCCAGCGCTATGTTACGACATTGTTGAAATAGCAGGATTTTCCGCTCGTGCTCGGTAGCAGCAATCTCCTTGGCCAATATGTCTCGACGCTCGGCCGGGTGCTCGCCTCGGCCTGCGTGACCGACCGGGCCGGGCGCGAGACCGCGCTCGCCCATGCCGTGCAGCAGCTCGGCTACGACATGCGCCAGGTGCACGAGCGCGGCAATCGCCTGCTTTTCGTCGGCAACGGCGGCAGTGCCGGCATTTGCAGCCATCTGGCGACCGATTTCAGCAAGAATGGCGGCATGCGCGCGCTCGCCCTCAACGACAGCGCGGTGCTGACCTGTCTCGGCAATGACTACGGCTACGAACACGTCTTCGCCAAGCAGGTCGAATGGCACGCCGGCACAGGCGACATGCTGGTGGCGATCAGCAGTTCCGGGCAGTCCGCGAATATCCTCAATGCCGTGGAGGCCGGACGCACGCGCGGCTGCCACGTCATCACGCTCAGCGGCTTTCGCCCCGAGAATCCGTTGCGGCGGATGGGCGACCTGAATTTCTATCTCGCCTATCATCAATATGGCATCGTCGAGGTCGGCCATCTCGCTTTGATGCATGGCGTTCTCGACATTCAGATGGGCTGGCAGGCCGATCCGCGCTGATCATGGACCAGGCAAATCCAGGTATGACCACCGTGAAGAGAAATGTCTTGGTGACCGGCGGAGCCGGCTATGTCGGCAGCGCCTTGGTGCCGCGGCTGCTGGATCTCGGGCATACGGTGACGGTGCTCGATCTCTATATGTTCGGCCACGATGTGCTCAAAGCGTGCGCGTCCCATCCCAATCTGATCCAGATCGTCGGTGACCTGCGCCATCCGGCGGCGGTGAAGAAGGCGCTGGCGGACTGCGACTCGGTGATCCATCTCGCCTGCATTTCGAACGACCCGTCGTTCGAGCTTGATCCCGCGCTTGGCAAGTCGATCAATTACGACGCGTTCCGCCCGCTGGTGCGGGCCGCCAAGGAGGCCGGGGTCCGGCGTTTCATCTATGCCTCGTCGTCGAGCGTTTACGGGGTGAAGGACGAGCCGGAAGTGAGCGAGGATCTGCCGCTCGAACCGCTCACCGACTATTCGCGTTTTAAGGCGATGTGCGAGCAGGTTCTGGAAGAGGAGCGATCGCCCGGTTTTGCGACGCTGACCATCCGTCCGGCAACCGTCTGCGGC
>WBUW01000333.1 GCA_008933495.1 Pseudorhodoplanes sp. | reverse complement strand
GGCCGCCTCACTTCCTTCCGAGAAGCAGGCGCCCCTGACGGCTCACCGCCGCCTTGACCGTTTCGGCAAACGTCTGCAACCGCCAGGGCAGAAACCGTTCAAGCCGCACGTGGTCCGCCGCCACCAGGATGGAGCCGGATGCAACCGGCGCCAAGGCCCGCACGCGGAACGTCATCTGGTCGCCGTTCCAGGTTTCCTCGTCCACGCTCAACATCGAAAACCGCGCGGCGCTGCCGGTGCCGCCGCCCTGCAGACGCCGTAACGCCTCGGCCCGTCCGAGAGGACGGGGGATCGACGCCACGACCGGTTGCGACACGGCTGTTCGCGTCGCCGGCGTGCCTGTGCCCTCCGATCCGGGAGCGGACCCACGCAATGAAACCGCCGGCCCAGGGAGAATCGCGCGGCTCAGGTCCCGGGTCGGCCGCCCTTCCCTGTCCGTCAGCGTAGGAACAACGCCGGGAAAGCGTCGCCGGGCTGTCCTCCACACCGTATTCGGGACGATGTTGACAAGACCGGGGATGAATTGAGGCGCTCGCACGGAAATCGGCATTCGTTGGCGCGACAAGCGTTCCGGCCGGTTATGGATATCTTGTGAATAAGAGGCGGTTGTCGGACGCTTGACGGCGATTCTGCTGTTTCACGAACGACGCCTGTTAACAGCGGGCAATCATCGGCGGCCCGATGGACAAGGCACCCCTCCTCCAGTCCACGATTGTGGCCCGGCTCCTGACCCGGGAACCGACCGCGCTGCGGATCGTGGAAATCCTGGGTGCGCGGCTGGATCCCGAACGGACGGCGCTCGCGGCGTTCGAGACCGCCGGCGGGTGGGCGGTGGAAATCCATTTTCAGGATATGCCGGACGAACCCGCCGTCCGCGCCCTGGTCGCACACGCCGCCGATGCCGAGACCGCGGCCGCCCTGAGATTTGAGACCATCACCGCCGTCGACTGGGTCCGCGCCAGCCTTGCCGGACTGGCGCCGGTCCCTGCCGGCCGCTTCCTCGTCCATGGCGCGCATGATCGCGCGCGCGTCGTGCCCAACCGGATCGGCATCGAAATCGAAGCCGCGCTCGCTTTCGGCACCGGCCATCACGGCACGACACGCGGTTGTCTCGAGGCGCTCGACCTACTGGCCAGGACATCGCGGGCTGAATCCGGCCGTCCGCGCCGCATTCTGGATATCGGCACCGGCTCCGGCGTGCTGGCGATCGCGGCGGCGCGGCGCCTGCGCCGGCCGGTGCTGGCGAGCGATATCGATGCACGCGCGGTTGCCGCGGCCAGGGAGAATGCGCGCATCAATCGGGTAGGCGCCCTGGTCGCCATTGTCGCGGCGAAGAACCTGGCGCTGCACCTGTTCCGCCGCCGCGCGCCGTTCGATCTCGTCCTTGCGAATATTCTGCTGCCGACGCTGAAGACGCTGGCGGGTCCGGCGGTGCGGCTGGCGGCGCCGGGCGGGCACATCGTGCTGTCGGGATTGCTGGCGTCGCACGCGGCGGCGGCCGTTGCCGCCTACCGGACGCGCCATCTTGTGCTCGTGCGACGCATCGAACGCGAGGGCTGGGTCACCCTCGTCATGCGTCGACCGGCCCGCAAATGCCGGCGCCCCGGATCGGGGATCCGGGGCGCGCGGAAGCAACCACGATGAAAGAACGGCGCGGGGGTCGGTCAATCACGCGGGCGAACGAAGGGCAGCATGTCCTCGTTCTTGTAGCTGATCCGGTTGCCGGCGATTTCGAGTTCGACCGGCAGGAGATGCTGATGCATCCGGATTTCGCGCATGGCGCGGCGCATCTGCGCCTCGATGAACGCGTTCCACACGCGTGTCCAGAAACCGGTCTCCGAACCGCTCCTAGCCGGAGCCTTGGTCGCGGCCGCCGCATGCGCCGGTACGCGAGTGCCGTAGGTAATCGCAGTCATGGTGTGTCTCCCTTCTAAGAAGCCGCGAAACACTCCTCGACTTCCTCCTGACTTCTGCAGTGCAACATAACCTCGTTCGGGCCCGGGAGGCAGGGCCCGCGATGCAGGGCATCCCTGCTAAGTCCGCATAGGCGCTTCATATTTCTGCAATGAATGCGGCGCTTCAGTGGCGCTGATGAGTCAGCGGTCAAACTGGCTTTTTGCAGTGCAAAATCGCAGGCAAGCTGCCTGTCCGGCAGCCACGGCCGGCACCCGGGGAGGCGATTTGCTGCCCCTCGCACCGCTCAATAGAGTGCGCCGGCATGTTCGAGGCAAAATTCCAGTCGTTCGATGACGCCGAAGACGGTTCGAAATCCGCGCGGCGCATGGCAGAGTTGCGCCGCGAACTGCGCGCCTGCGGCGTCGACGGACTGATTCTTCCGCGCGCCGACGCCCATCAGAACGAATATGTCCCGCCGTCGGAAGAGCGGCTGGCCTTCCTGACCGGCTTTACCGGCTCGGCCGGCTGCGTGATCGTACTCGCCGGCCGCGCCGTGCTGTTTGTCGACGGCCGCTATACCCTGCAGGCGCGCGACCAGGCCGATTCCGCGTTATTTTCTGTCGCCCATCTCATCGAGATGCCGCCCGATTCGTGGATCGAACAGAATCTGCCGGCCGGGACGCGGCTCGGTTACGACCCCTGGCTACACACCGCCGATGGCGCCGAAAAGCTCGCCAAGGCCTGCGCCAAGGCGGGGGCCGCGCTCGTGCCGCTTGAGCGCAACCCGGTCGACACGGTGTGGGCCGACCGGCCGGCCGCCCCGCTTGGGCGCATCGTCCTGCACGACCTGCGCTTTGCCGGCGAAGAAGCCGCCGCCAAGATCGCGCGCATCCAGGCGGAGATCGCCAAAGCGCGCGCCGACGCGCTCGTCCTGTCCGACCCCCATGCGCTGGCCTGGGCGTTCAATATCCGCGGCTCGGACGTAGTCCACACCCCGCTGCCGCTCGGCTACGCAATCATGCCGAAGCAGGGGCGGCCAACGCTCTATCTCGACGCCCGCAAACTCGACAACCGCGTGCGTCACGCGCTGGAAGCGCTTGCCGACATCCGCCCTCCCGCGGATTTGACCGGCGACCTCGCAGCCCTCGGCACGGGGCGCAGGACGGTGCGGCTCGACCAGGCGACCGCGGCCGATGCGCTTTCGCGGATTATCGCGCAGGCCGGCGGCGAGATCGCGCGCGGGCCCGATCCGGTCGCCCTCATGAAGGCGGTCAAGAACGACACCGAAATTGACGGCACACGCGCCGCCCACCGGCGCGACGGCGCGGCGATTGCATGCTTCCTGGCCTGGTTCGACCGCGAGGCGCCGGCTGGCCGGCTGACGGAAATCGATGCGGTTGCAGCGCTGGAAACCTTCCGGCGCGAGACCGGTGCACTCAAGGACATTTCCTTTCCGACCATTGCCGGCGCCGGACCCGATGCGGCGATCGTGCATTACCGGGTCACGCGCAGGACCAACCGGCCGATCGCCGCCGGCGAATTGTTCCTGATCGATTCCGGGGCGCAATACGAAGACGGCACGACCGACATCACGCGCACGCTTGCGGTCGGCGTCCCGCAGGCCGACATGCGCGCGCATTTCACCCTGGTGCTCAAGGGTCATATCGCGATTGCGCGCGCGGTCTTTCCCGAGGGCACCTCGGGCGCGCAGCTCGATACGCTGGCGCGGCAATATCTGTGGACGCGCGGGCTCGATTACGACCACGGCACCGGCCACGGCGTCGGCAGCTATCTGTCGGTGCACGAGGGACCCGCGCGCATTTCCAAGCTCGGCACGGTGGCGCTCAAGCGCGGCATGATCCTCTCCAACGAACCGGGCTATTACCGAACCGGCGCCTACGGCATCCGCATCGAAAATCTCGTGCTCGTCACCGCCGCGGACCCGGTGCCCGGTGCGGAAAAGGCGCTGAACGCCTTCGAGACGCTCACGCTCGCGCCGGTCGACCGGCGGCTCGTGGAACCGGCCTTGCTGACGGAGGGCGAGATCGCATGGCTCGATGGCTACCATGCGCGCGTTGCAGAGACGATTGCGCCGCTGGTTGATAAGCAGACGGAAGCCTGGCTGCGTCATTGCGCGCAGCCACTGCTCTGATTTCATTGGACCTATCGTGGACGCACCGTTACCGAAGCCGCCGGCAGAGATCGCGCCCCTGCGCAT
>WBUW01000332.1 GCA_008933495.1 Pseudorhodoplanes sp. | reverse complement strand
ACCAGAACGCGACCGGCCTGCAGGTGACCAGCGCAGTGCTCGCCGGCATGGTCTGGGCCCTGGAAAATCCGGCCGCCGGCATCGTCGAGGCCGACGAGATGGATTTCCGCCGCTGCCTCCAAGTGCAGATGCCCTATCTCGGCCCGGTGATCGGCAGATACACCGACTGGACGCCGCTCACCGACCGCCCCGGACTTTTCCCGGAGGACATCGACAAGCGCGATCCCTGGCAGTTCAGGAATGTGCTGGTGCGCTGACGCGGCTTCGACGCGGCCGCGCGTTCACATCCGTTAACGTGGCGTAAAGAAGCCGGCCGCGACTCGGCGGACGCGATCGCCTCGCGTCCGCTTTTTCGTCGCGCACACGCATTAAATGTTGCGACGCGAGTCGATTCGATTTATTTTTCGCTCGCCCAAATTCGCACGTGCCTGTGGCCGTGTGTCGGTCGGTAGGTACCCGGACAAGAGGCCGGGCAGCCGCCTGGAGAAGCAGGACGCTTCTTCAAGACATCTGACCGGCAGCCGGAGGCGAAACCGGCGCACTCTGCTCTCCGCAGGGGACGCGGCTTAAAGCAACGACGGAGCGGGCTTTTTTAGTCACGCCGGCGCAAATGCCGGAACACTGAAAAGGCTTGTCCTTCCTTGCCGGCCGTGCGGAACGGGGCTCTCCCCTCATCCGGACCAAGGCAGCACTTCACGCGGTGTCGTACGCGTTCCGGGACCCTCGGAAGGCGCCGACAACGCAAAGATTCACCTTCCGCCGGACCGTCTGCCGGCGACGGAGAGGGAGCGGCTCGCAATGAGCGCACGCATTCGCGAATTTCTGAAGCACCGTCAGGACGAGGGACCGTGCCTCGTCGTCGATACCGACATCATTCGCGAGAATTTCCAGGCCTTTGCGTCCGCGCTGCCGGACACCAAGGTCTATTATGCCGTCAAGGCCAATCCGGCGCCGGAAATCCTCAATCTGCTTGCCGAGCTGGGCTCCTGCTTCGACGTCGCCTCGATCGCCGAGCTGCGCGCGGTGCTGGCCGCCGGCGCCGGCCCCGAGCGCATTTCCTACGGCAACACCATCAAGAAAGAGAGCGAGATCGCGGCCGCCTACCGGCTCGGAATCACCCTGTTCGCGGTCGATTGCGAAGCCGAGGTCGCGAAGGTCGCGCGCGCGGCGCCCGGCAGCCGCGTGATCTGCCGCATCCGCTGCGACGGCACCGGCGCCGAGTGGCCGCTGTCGCGCAAATTCGGCTGCGAGCCGGAATTCGCCGCCGACATCCTGGAACTCGCCCACAAGAGCGGGCTCGCCGCCTACGGCATTTCCTTCCATGTCGGCTCGCAGCAGCAGAACGTTCAGGCTTGGGATGCCGCTCTGGCATCGGCGGCCGCCGTCTTCCGCACCTGCTCGGAGCGCGGCATCAACCTGTCGCTGGTCAATCTCGGCGGCGGCTTCCCGGCCAAATACCTGCGCAAGACGCCCAAGCTCGAATCCTACGGCCGCGCCATTTTCCGCGCGCTGCGGCGGCATTTCGGCAACCGCATCCCGGAAACCATCATCGAGCCCGGTCGCGGCCTGGTCGGCAATGCCGGCCTGATCGAGGCCGAAGTCGTGCTGATCGCCAGGCGTTCGCCCGAAGACGAGGTGCGCTGGGTTTATCTCGACATCGGCAAGTTCCACGGCCTGGCCGAGACCATCGACGAATCGATCCGCTATCCGATCCGCACCCGCAAGGACCGCGACGAGATGGCGCCCTGCATCCTGGCCGGCCCGACCTGTGATTCGGTCGACGTGCTGTACGAGAAGAACCCCTATCCGTTGCCGGTGTCGCTCGCGATCGGCGACAAGGTGCTGATCGAGGCCGCCGGTGCCTATACCGCGGCCTACTCGTCGGTCGGGTTCAACGGCTTCCCGCCTTTGCAGCAATATGTGATCTGAGCGCGCGAGCGCCGGTCGCGAAAGCCCCGGCCGCGGCCGGGGCTTTGTTTTTCAGGGCGCGCCGAGATCGACGACGCCGCCCTCCCCGTCCTCGCAGCCGAAGCCGAGGCGCCGGCCGTCGCGGCTGAAGGCCAGCGCGGTCACCGGAGCCTGCGCGGGCTTCCGCACCGTGATCTCGGCGCCGTCGGAGATGCGCACCAGCAGCACGAGGCCGTCGGCATAGCCGGCGGCGACCACGTCGTGCGCGGGATGGGCGGCCACGACATCGAGCCGCGCGGAATAGGGTGCGAGCATTTTCGGCTGCTTGCCCATCGGCCCGTCCTTGCCCTTGAACGGCCACAGGATGAGCTGGTCGGAACTCCCGGTCGCCAGATAATCGCCGCCCGCGGTCCAGGCCATCGAACGCACGCGCGCGGCATAGCCGGACATGCGCAGATCCTTGCGGTCGGACAACCGCCAGCCATGCAGCAGCGGCTCCTGCATGGCGGTCATCAGGTATTTTCCGTCCGGACTGAACGTGGCGCCGAGATGCGACCCTTGCCAGGAGAGCAGATCGGGCTTGGCCTCGACCATGTTCGGGAACCAGAGCGTCGCGCCGTTATAGTGCGCGATGGCGAGCCGAAATCCCTTCGGCGCGAAGGCAAGCCCGCCGACGGTCGACGTCACCTCGCGGGACCTGGTCTCGTTTCTGACATTGCGCACGAATGCCGTCTTGCCCGCCGACCAGGCCAAGGTGCCGTCGGGCCCGAAGGCGACGTGGTCGATCCAGCGTTTCTTGTCGTCGGTCGCGGCGGCGGCCGTGGCCATATTTGCATCGGTGACGACGACGCGGCCGTCGTCGCCGCCGGTCACAACCGCCTGCCCGTTGCCGTCCGAGCTCAGAATCGCGCCGGAATGAACCGCAAGCCGCAGTTCGCCGCCGTCTTCGCCGACAATCAGGACGGCCTCTTCGCCCAGAACAAAGACCGCGGACCGCCCGACAAAGTGCACCGCCACGATGGCGGCCGGCGCGCGCACGCGGTGCGTACGATCGGCCAGCGAGGAAGTCGTTTGCGTATCGCTCATGGCCTCGCCGTGCGTCAGGCTGCGCATTGCGCAAAGCCCTGCCGGATCTTGTCCTCCGGCAGGTCGCGGCCGATGAAGATGATCCGGCTTTCGCGCGCTTCGCCGGCGCGCCACGACCGCTGATGGTCGCCGTCCAGGATCATGTGCACGCCCTGAAAAACGAACCGCTTCGGATCGCCCTTGAACGACAGGATGCCCTTGGAGCGCAGGATCTTCTGTCCCTCGGTGGCGACGAGCTCCTGTACCCAGGGGAAAAACTTGTCCGGATCGAGCGGCTTGTCGGAACGCAGCGAAACCGACTGCACGTCCTCGTCGTGATAATGCTTCAACGCGCCGTGCGCATGGTCATGCCGGGGCCCGTCATGACTGTGGTGATGATCGTGGTCGTGATCGGCAAGATGCGCATGGTCGTGATGATGGTCGTGGCTGTCTTCCTCCAGGAAGGCCGGCTCGATTTCCAGGATGCGGTCGAGGTCGAAGGCCTTGCGGTCGAGCACATCCGCCAGCGGCACCTGCGCGCGCCGGGTCCGATGAATCCTGGCATACGGATTGATCGCGCGGATGCGCGCCGCGACCTCTTCCAGCTCGGCCGCGGCCACGAGATCGATCTTGTTGAGCAGGATGACGTCGGCGAAGGCGATCTGGTTCTTGGCTTCAGGCGCGTCGCGCAGCCGGTCGCGCAGCCATTTGGCGTCGGCGACCGTCACCACCGCATCGAGCCTGGCCTTCTCGCCGACCCCGGCATCGAGAAAAAAGGTCTGGGCGACCGGGGCGGGGTCGGCAAGGCCGGTGGTCTCGACGATGATGGCGTCGAACTTGCCCTTGCGGCGCATCAGGCCTTCGATGATGCGGATCAGGTCGCCGCGCACGGTGCAGCAGACGCAGCCGTTATTCATCTCGAAAATTTCCTCATCCGAATTGACGACGAGGTCGTTGTCGATGCCGATTTCGCCGAATTCGTTGACGATCACGGCGTATTTCTTGCCGTGCGGTTCGGACAGGATGCGGTTGAGCAGCGTTGTCTTACCCGCGCCGAGATAGCCGGTGAGGACGGTGACGGGGGTCTTTTCGGACATTCGGCAACTCGGTCTGCTCCCCTCTCCACAAGGGGGAGGGGTCGGGGGT
>WBUW01000331.1 GCA_008933495.1 Pseudorhodoplanes sp. | reverse complement strand
TCGACCACCTGCGCGCTGCCGGACGCGAGCGCCTTGTGCACGTCGGCCCGGCTCGCCACCGCGCCATGGTCGAAGCGGGCGGTGAAATGGCGCGGCGTGCGGCGCACCTCGCCGAACGCGAGCGGGCGGCCCTCGGCCTTCCATTTCGGCAGGCCGCCATCGAGCACATAGACGTCGCGCACGCCGAAAATCTTGAACGTCCACCACACCCGTGCCGCCGAGAACAAACCGGTGCCGTCATAGACGACGATGGCCGCGCCGTCGCCGATGCCGAGCTGGCGCATGGCGAGCGAAAACGCCTCCGGCCGCGGCAGCATGTGCGGCAGGTCGGTCGTGTGGTCGGCAATCTCCTCGACGTCGAAAAACACCGCCCCCGGGATGTGGCCGGCGAGATATTCCGCGCGCGCGTTGCGGTTCTGCGTCGGCAGATAATAGGAGCCGTCGACGACGACGATGTCGGGGGCGTCGAGATGCTGGGTCAGCCATTGCGTCGATACGAGCGAACGGCTGGCGGGCTGGCTTGGGGACGCTGTCATGGAGCGCGTACTTTCCGCGGTTGCAGGATCAGACCAGAGCGAGCCGCACGCGGCGGTTCTGCTTGCCCTTTTTCTCGATTTGCGTGACCTGCACGGCGCCGATCTCGCCGGTGCGCCGCACATGCGTGCCCCCGCACGGCTGCAGGTCGTAGCCTTCGATCTCGATCAGGCGCACGCGCCCAGTTCCCATCGGCGGCTTCACCGACATGGTCTTCACCAGGCCCGGATTGGCCCGCAATTCCTCGTCGCTGATCCAGCGGCCGGTGACGGCGGCGTCGGCGGCGATCATGGCCGCCAGCTTCTCGGTGATGGCGGCCTTGTCGAGGCCGGCTTCGGGAATGTCGAAATCAAGCCGGCTTTCGGTTTCGCCGATGGCGCCGCCGGTCACCGGATAGGGCAGCACGGCGGAGAGCAGATGCAGCGCGGTATGCATGCGCATGCGCGCATGACGCGGCCCCCAGTCGATGGCCGCGCGCACGCTGTCGCCGACCGAAAGGTTCGCCGCGCCCGACGCCGGCACATGCGCGATCTCGCTTTTCCGGCTGTCGCAGAAGAGCGCGCCGCCGATGCGCAGCGTGTCGCCGGAGGCCAGCGTCAGCGTGCCGGTATCCGCCGGCTGGCCGCCCGAGGCGGCATAGAAAACGGTGCGGTCGAGCACGATGCCGCCGCCGTCGGCGATCGCGGTGACCCGCGCGTCGCATTCGCGCAGATAGGCATCGTCGCGGAACAGGCAGTCGGTCGCCATGGTCAGGATTTCACGAACGGCGGCTTGATCGTGGACTGGCGTTCGAGCCATTGCGGCACGGGCAGCGACTTCGCGCGCAGGAATTGCGGATTGAACAGTTTCGACTGGTAGCGCGTGCCGAAGTCGCACAGGACGGTGACGATGGTCCTGCCCGGGCCGAGGTCGCGCGCCAGCCGTATCGCGCCGGCGACATTGATGCCGGAAGAGCCGCCGAGGCACAGCCCCTCGTGCTCGAGCAGATCGAAAATCACCGGCACCGCCTCCTCGTCGGCAACGAGATAGGCGTTGTCGACCTTCAATCCCTCGATGATCGGGGTCACCCGCCCGAGCCCGATGCCCTCGGTGATCGAGCCGCCGTCGGTGGCTTTCGCCTCGCCGTGCGCAAACAGGTTGTACATGGCCGCGCCGCGCGGATCGGCGACGCCGATCACGATGTCCTTCTTCTTCTCGCGCAGAAAAGCGGCGACGCCCGCAACGGTGCCGCCGGTGCCGATCGAGCAGATGAAGGCGTCGACCTTGCCGGCGGTCTCCTGCCAGATTTCCGGGCCGGTCGACACATAGTGCGCCTTGCTGTTGTCGAGATTGTTCCACTGGTCGGCGAACAATACGCCGTTGCGCTCGCTGTTGCGCAGGCTGTCGGCGAGGCGGCGGCCGACATGCTGGTAATTGTCGGGGTTGGAATAGGGGACGGCCGGCACTTCCACGAGCTCGGCGCCGCACAGGCGCAGCATGTCCTTCTTTTCCTGGCTCTGGGTATCGGGAATGACGATGATGGTGCGATAGCCGCGCGCATTGGCCACCAGCGCGAGCCCGATCCCGGTATTGCCGGCGGTGCTTTCGACGACAAGGCCGCCGGGCCTGAGCTCGCCGCGCTTCTCGGCTTCGAGGATCATCTGGCGCCCGGGCCGGTCCTTCACCGATCCGCCCGGGTTCATGAACTCGGCTTTGCCGAGGATGGTGCAGCCGGTGAGCTCGGAGGCGCGCCGCAGCTTGATCAGCGGCGTATGTCCGATGGCGTCTACGATACCGTCGCGGATTGGCATGGGTCGTCCCGGCTCCGGCGAAGGCTGCGAACCTAAAGGAGCCGCAAGCCGCCGACAAGCCGCGCCGCGCGCGCCGCCTAGCCGGTTTTCGCAAAGATCATCTGCCGCACGTCGATGTTGCGCGACAGGAAGCCGGCCTCGCAATAGGCGAGATAATACTCCCAGAGCCGGCGGAAACGCTCGTCAAAGCCGAGCGGGACGAGACTCGGCCAGGCGGAGCGGAAGCGTTCGCGCCAGACCGCCAGCGTGCGGGCATAGTCCTCGCCGAACACCTTCTCGGTCACCAGCGGGAGGCCGAAGCGCTCGCCGAGCGCGCGCAGCACCGTGGGCGAGGGCAGCATGCCGCCGGGGAAGATGTAGCGGCGGATATAATCGATCTCGCGCCGGTAATTGGCGAAAAAGCGCTCCTGGATCGTGATCGCCTGGATGCCGGCAATCCCGCCGGCCGCCAGGCGGTCGCGAATCTGGCGGAAATAGTCGGGCCAGAATTCTTCGCCGACCGCCTCGATCATCTCGATCGAGGCGATGCGGTCATAGCGGCCGCTTTCGTCGCGATAGTCCTGCAGCTTGATGGTGACCTTGTCGGCGAGGCCGGCCTCGAACATGCGCTTGCGGGCATAGTCGTATTGCGCGCGGCTGATGGTGAGCCCGGTTACGCGCGCGCCCACCGTCTTGGCGGCATATTCGGCAAAGCCGCCCCAGCCGCAGCCGATTTCCAGCACGTGATGATCGGGCGCGAGCGCGATCTGCTGGGCAAGGCTTTCGTACTTGCGCACCTGGGCGGCGGCGAGGTCGCTGCTGCCCTGGTCGAACAGCGCGGACGAATAGGTCATGGTCGGATCGAGCCAGGCGCGATAAAACTCGTTGCCGAGATCGTAATGGGCATGGATGTTGCGCCGCGCCTGCCGCCTGGTGTTGCGGTTGAGCCAGTGGCGCAGCCCCTGCAGCCAGCGCGTCACGGGGTTGGCGCGGATCGCCTGCATGGCCTCGACATTGACGCAGAAAAGATAGAGCAACTGGGTCAGGTCGGGCGTTTCCCATTCGCCGCGCAGGTAGGACTCGGCGATCCCGATATCGCCGCTGCGCAACAGCCGCCAGGCGAGACGTTCGCTGCGGATGGCGACCATGGCGGCGGGGCCGTGGTGCGTGCCGCGGAACACGAAGGTCCGGCCGTCGGCCAGCCGGACCTCGAGCGTGCCGCATGCGATGCGGGCGGCGAGGCCGAGCACGGCGCGCATGGCGCGCGGCAGTCCCGCCAGAGCCTGGCGATGGTTGTTCGGCGTGACCACGATCGTCTCGGGCATCGGAGAAATTCTCTTTGCGTCGGGGACGGCTGGCGCGCCGGCGCGGGGCTGACGATCTAGGTCAGCGGCCGCGCCGCGGATTTCGGATGCGGATGAAAGGGCACGCCCTTGCGCCACAACCGCGCCGCCTCGACCAGAATCCCCCCGTAAATCTTCACGGTCACAAGCGGCAGGGCGAAGAATGCCGCAAACAGGTGGCGGGTCGTCAAGTCGCGTTTTCGGCCATGGAAGGTTGCCGCCAGAACCGGGCCGGTGGCGTCGGTCTCCAGGATGCGGATTTTCACCGCGTGCGCCGGCGGAACCATGCGGAAATGATAGCGCAGGTCCATGCCGAGGAAGGGCGAGACATGGAAGGCCTTGTCCTGCCGCTGGCGGACCGGCCTGCCGCCGGTTCCATCCACGACCGGGCGGACATAGGAATGCATTTCTCCGAACGTGTTGCGCACTTCATAGATCAGGAGCACGAGCCGTCCGGAACGGTCCTCGCAATAAT